>DAISHO010000042.1:0-10761 GCA_036822495.1 Thermodesulfovibrionales bacterium | reverse complement strand
AATTGAAAGGGGCTTTTAAAACAGGCATAAGGCCTCAAATAGCCTGTAGCCTAAGTGAGGAAACTTCAGTCTAATGAATTTCGTCGGGAGGAGACATGAAGATTGTAGTCTGTATCAAGCAGGTACCTGATTCCGCAGAGGTCAGGATAAATCCTGAAACAGGCACCCTTATAAGAGATGGAGTCCCGAGTATAATCAATCCCTACGACCTTCATGCCATAGAGGCAGGGCTTCAGATTAAGGAGAAGGTTGGCGGAAAGGTCACGGTCATTACCATGGGACCTCCTCAAGCTGAGTCTGCCTTGAGGGATGCCCTATCAATGGGTGCTGACGAGGCAATGCTTTTAACAGATAGGGCCTTTGCTGGTGCTGACACCTGGGCAACAGCTTACGCACTTTCAAGGGCTATCAAAAAGCTTGGAGCTGATATTATCATATGTGGGAAACAGGCAATAGATGGAGACACAGCACAGGTTGGTCCTGAGCTTGCAGAATTCCTTGACATACCCCATGTGGCATATGTGAAGAAGATAGAGAGCATTACTGGAAATTCCATAGTTGTTCATAGACTCATGGAAGATGGATACGATATCGTGGAGAGTTCAATACCCGTGCTCCTAACCGTCGTGAAGGAGATAAACGAACCAAGACTTCCGTCCCTTAGAGGGAAGATGGCAGCAAAGAAGGCAGAGATAAAAAAACTTAGTTCCAGAGATATAGAGGCAGATGAGTCCCTTGTTGGACTAAAGGGTTCACCCACACAGGTGAAGAGGATATTTGCTCCTGAGCTTAAAAAAGACAGAAAGATATTTGAAGGAACGCCTGAGGAACAGGTTCAGAAACTTATTGAGGAATTAAGGAGGCTTCAGTGCGTATTGTAGTTAAGAAGGACTTATGCACAGGCTGCGAGACCTGTGTAAGCTCCTGCCCTTATACAGCTATTGTAATCGAAGAGGGCAGGGCCTTTATAACAGAGTACTGCCAGCTCTGCAGAGCCTGCTTGAGTGTCTGCCCTGAGGGAGCTATTGTTGAGATTGCTGAAGAGGCTGATATGGTTTCCAGACCTGAACCCTCAGACTATAGAGGGGTATGGGTCTTTGCCGAACAGAGAAATGGAAGGGTCTCAACTGTTGCCTTTGAGCTTCTTGGAGCGGGTAGGCGTCTTGCTGATAAACTTGGTGTTGAATTATCAGCTATCCTTTTTGGTGCAACAAAGGACTCTGCAGAGGAATTAATAAAATATGGAGCTGACAGGGTATATCTGGCTGATGATCCCGCTCTTGAGAGGTTCAATGATGAGCCCTATGCAAGACTTCTCATCTCTCTTATAAATACCCACAAACCAGAGATAGTCCTTGCTGGTGCAACACCTGTTGGAAGGTCTTTCTTCCCAAGGGTTGCTGCAGCTCTGAGGGCTGGCCTTACAGCTGACTGTACTGCCTTTGACATCGAGCCTGAAACAAGAAACCTTCTCCAGACAAGGCCTGCCTTTGGTGGAAATATTATGGCTACTATTATAACACCTTCGAGAAGACCCCAGATGGCTACAGTGAGGCCAAGGGTGATGAAGAAACTTGAACCAGATCCCTCAAGAAAGGGAGAGATTATTTTTATAAAACCTGACTTCATTTCCTCAAGGACAAGGGTTATAGATAGCATAAAAGAGGTATCGGAACTTACAGTAAATCTTCAGGAGGCTGATGTAATAGTGGCTGGTGGAAGGGGTCTTGGTGACCCAAAGGGCTTCAAGATGCTCGAGGAGCTCGCAGGTCTTCTTGGAGGTGCTGTTGGTGCATCAAGGGCTGCAGTGGATGCGGGATGGATATCTTACAGCCACCAGATAGGCCAGACAGGAAAGACAGTATGTCCCAAACTTTACATTGCCTGCGGCATATCAGGGGCAGTTCAGCACCTTGTAGGGATGCAGTCCTCTGATATAATAGTGGCAATAAACAAGAATCCAGAGGCACCCATATTCAATGTGGCAAATTACGGGATAGTTGGTGATATCTATGAAATAGTACCACTTTTGATAAAGAGGATAAAGGAGCTTAAAGGACTATGAACATAGCCTTTGTCTTTCCGGGTCAGGGCTCTCAGTATGTTGGAATGGGGAAAGACCTTTATGAAAACTTTCCTGAGATAAGGGAGATTTTTAATGAAGCATCAGATATTCTCGGTTATGACATGGCAAGGCTATGTTTTGAAGGACCAAAGGAAGAGCTTGACAGGACATCAAAGACCCAGCCCGCTATCCTTACAGTAAGCATAGCCTGCCTCAGGCTTCTCAAAGGGGTTAAAGCTCAATTTGTTGCTGGTCATAGCCTTGGTGAATATACTGCCTGTGTTTCAGCTGGTGTCATTAATTTCAAGGATGGTTTGAGAATAGTTGAAAAGAGAGGTCTTTTTATGGAAGAGGCTGTACCTCAAGGTCAGGGGCTTATGGCTGCTATTCTCGGACTCGAAAGAAAGGAGGTAGAGGATATCTGCCATACCGTTCAGTCAGGGTATGTGGCACCCGCAAACTATAACTGTCCTGGTCAGATAGTTATCTCTGGAGAGAGGCCTGCTGTAATGGAGGCAGTGGATATTGCAAAGGCAAGGGGTGCAAAGAGGGCAGTTGCACTTGCTGTAAGTGTGCCGTCTCATTCAAGATTGATGATGCCGGCATCAGATAGGCTTGCAGAATTTTTTGAACAATTCAGATTTAATGATGCAGGTATCCCTGTTGTTACAAATGTAGATGCAGAACCTATCATGGATGCCATGAAAATCAGGGATGCCCTCTTAAGACAGCTCCATTCCTCTGTAAGGTGGGAGGATTCTGTCAGGAAGATGAAGGATTCTGGAATAGATACATTTATTGAGATAGGCCCTGGAAAGGTTCTTACAGGTCTTATCAAAAGGATTGTGCCTGATACAAGGGTATTAAATATAGAAGACAGGGTATCTTTTGAAAATACAGTGGAGGAACTTTCTAAGTGAACCAGATTCAGGATGAGAGGAGGAGATTCAGAAGATATAAAAGAGAAACACCTGTAAATATAATAAGGGATAAAAAGGCCTTTGAGGTCAGCCTTCTTGATTACTCACCCTTCGGGATAAGGATAAAGAGCAGACCAATATTTCAGGTAGGCGAAGAGGTAGATATTATTATTGACCATCACCACCTTAAAGGAAGGATAGTATGGGTCAGGGGTGAAAACACAGGTATTTCCATTAATGGTCCCATTGCTGGAGACCTGAGGAGTTACAGACTCTGGGACCTTCTTATAGGTCTCAGACGATCTCAGAAGACAGGGGTATTAAACCTCGTTTCAGATGAGATAAAAAAGACAATTTACATAAAGTCAGGAGAGCCTATATTTGCCCGTTCAAATATAGAGGATGAAAGATTTGGGGAGTTTCTTTTAAAGCGCGGACTTATAACACTTGATGCCTACAATCACTCAGTGGAGCTGATGAAAAGAACGGGCAAACGGCAGGGTGCAGTACTTGTGGAGGCGGGTTATATAAAAGCGCAGGAACTTCCCGGGCTCGTAATGGCACAGATAGAAGAGATTATTAAAAACGCCTTAAAACTTTTCTCTGGTAGCTTCGAGTTTATAGAAGGGCCTCTTCCAACAGACGAGATAATAGTCCTTAAGTTAAGTCTTGCAAACCTCATATACCGTGGCATAAAGACTATTGAGAGCTTTCAGTTCATAAGATCTGAAATCGGTGACCTTGATTCCATCCCCGTTCCTTCAATGGACCCCTATGATCTCTTCCAGGATATATCCCTTGATGATACAGACAGAAGGCTCCTTTCCCTTATTGATGGTAGGAATACCATTAATGATATACTTAAAAATGCATGGCTCAATCACTTTGAAACATTGAAAACCCTTTATGCACTTCTTGCCACAAGGATTATAGAACTCAAAGAAGTAGATAAAGTAAGTAATGGTCAGGAAAGGATTAAAAAGCAAGAGGAGAAAGTAATTTCAATGGATGAGCTTATTAAAAATGGTGATCTCGATGAAGGATTTCTCAGGGAAGTAGAGGAGCTTTACCAGAGGGTTGATACGATGACCCATTATGAGGTTCTGGGGCTTAATAATACCGCGTCTCCATCTGAGATTAAAAGGGTTTATTATAGCCTTGTAAAGAGATTTCATCCTGATAGGTACTACAGGATTGGTCATGATGAACTCAAGGAAAAACTGTCAAAGATATTTACAAGGATCAATCAGGCCTATACTATACTGAGCGATTTCACGAAAAGGCATGAATACGATACTACTTTAAAAGAGGGTTCTCAATCCACAGATTTAGCACATGAAAATTTTGAGGCTGGCATGAAATTCTATCAGGAGAAGTCTTATCACGATGCTGCTACAGCCTTCGGAAAGGCAGTCTATCTCGATAGCTCTAAACCCAAGTATCATTTTTATTATGGTCTCGCGCTAAGAGAGTCTGGTAAATATAAAGAGGCTGAAAAATCCCTCCTCAAGGCAATAGAGTTATGGCCTGGCAATGCTGATTATGTAACAGAGCTTGGCTATCTATATCTAAGGCTCGATATGAAGCTCAGGGCCAGAAAGACCTTTGAAAGGGCATTGAGTATCGATCCTAATAGCAAAAAGGCAAGGGATGGTTTGAAACTGAGCGGTGAGTGATACAGGCTGAGAGGGTATTATTTCAGTGATGGGAATATATATTATTAAAAGGCTCTTTTTGCTCCTTCCATTATTTATCGGAATAACATTTGTATCATTCACCATCCTGAAGGCAATCCCGGGTGATCCAGCGATTATACTGGTTGGAGAAAGGGCTTCTCCTGAGGATATCGAAAAGATAAAAAGGCATATTGGAAGTAACAGGGGTATAGTTTCCCAGTACGGGGGTTATCTCATGATGCTACTGAAGGGTGAATTTGGTAGATCTTACTATACCCAGAGAAGGGTAATTGATGATATAGCAGAAAAGCTTCCCAATACAGCTGCACTTGCTATAGCTGCCATGCTTATAGCAGTTCCCATGGGACTTCTGTTTGGTTTTGTCGCAGGTCTCAGACAGAATTCATGGATGGATTCCTTCATATCGGGCCTTAGTCTTACCGGCCTCAGCCTTCCTGTATTCTGGACGGGTCTTCTGTTAATGTATTTTATAAGCCTTAATCTCAAACTCCTCCCACCATCAGGCACAGGATTCAGGTTTATCATACTTCCCTCACTTACCCTTGCCTTTCCTGCCATTGGCTCTATAAGCAGGGTTACAAGGACAATGGTAATAGAAATATCCTCTATGCCGTATATAAAAACAGCTATATCAAAGGGTGTCAGTCCCTTAAGACTTTATGGTATCCACATGTTTAAAAATATCATTGTCCCTGTGATAACAGTAATTGGTATAGACTTTGGAAGCTATCTGAGTGGAGCTGTCCTTACAGAGACTATATTTGGATGGAATGGGATAGGTAGATTTACCTTTGAAGGTATAATGAAAAGGGATTACCCTGTTGTAATGGGATGTATTATTACTGCCACCATGATATTTGTATTGATAAACCTTATTGTGGATATTATGTATCATGTTCTGGATCCGAGGGTAAGATTTCATGCCTCTCAAAGGTAAGATAGCTGGTTCAATAATAGGCTTTATATTCCTGTCTGTGCTTATTGGACCTTTTTTAATGCCCTATGACCCTTATCAGATAAATCTCGATGAGATAAGAACGCCTCCATCTGCTAAACATCCCTTCGGAACAGACCAGAAGGGTAGAGATATTCTGGCAAGGGTTCTTTATGGAGGAAGGATATCCCTTGCTGTATCACTAACTGCAACTGCTATCTCATTCATAATTGGATTTTTAACAGGCACTATCTCTGGATTTCTCGGTGGGAAGATTGACTTACTTCTAATGGCACTGGTTGACCTTCTGATGGCCTTCCCCTCACTTTTACTAGCTATGGCCATTTCAGTGATACTGCCTCAAAATATCTATACTTCTGTAATTGCCCTATCACTTGTTGGATGGGCACCCTTTGCAAGACTAATAAGAGGATATGTACTCACCATCAGGGATGAATACTTTATCCATGCGGCAAGGGCAATTGGATGCAGTGAAACAAGGGTTCTTATAAGACATATAATGCCTCAATGCTTATATCTCGGCTCCATGTATATGGGTATGAAGATAGGTGGATTTATTCTTTCAGAATCAGCCTTGAGTTTTCTTGGTCTGGGTGCTCAGCCGCCTGTTCCTACATGGGGTGGGATGATTAGCTCTTCAAGGGCATATATGCTGTCAGATCCATGGATGATGCTTTTTCCCGGACTGGCTATAGGTATAACAGCCTTTTGTTTCAATATATTCGGAGATAGTCTTCAGCAGAGAACTATATCTCTCTGAGTCTTTCTTCTTCTTCCTGTTCAATCTTGCATTCAATGCACATGGTAGTTACAGGCCTTGCTATCAATCTTCTGATATCAATCTCTTTTCCGCAGACCTCGCAGAGGCCAAAGGTTCCATTTTCTATCTTTTCAAGGGCCTCGTCAATCTTTTTAAGAAGCCTCTGTTCCCTTCCCCTTAATCTGAGGAGGAAGTTCCTCTCTATCTCCATGCCAGCCTGGTCTCCGAGATCTGGATAAAGTATTGCTGCAGGCATATTATTAATCGTAGCACCAGCCTCACCAAGGAGAATCTGTTTCTGTTTTAATAATTCAGCCTTTATGGACTTGATTGCCTCATTGCGTGAGGTTGTGGTTGTATCTTTCTTAGATTTAGGGGCCTTTTTGACAGATGAAACAGTCTTGGCAGATTTTCTTGTTTTTGTTTGTTTGGTTTTAACTAATATCTTCTTTTTACTCTCTGTCTTTTTTATTGAACCCTTTTTCCCCTTTATACCCATCCTCCACCTCTGAAGTTTTTTTACTTTAACATATTTCTGAATATAATGGCAACACTAATAGAGTGACCCTAAAATTGCCCTTAGGCATATAGAAAAAGTGGGACTCCTTTTGTGGATTTTAGTTTTAAGGGGATATAAAATATCACCCAATTGGTTATCCTGCACAAAAGAAGCCAAGCTCCCTTCACCTCCGATGTGCAGGTTTTTGTACCGAGGTGCAAGTCGTGGTGAATCTCTGTTTAGCTATGATTTTTTGAAGCTTTTCCATCTCTGCTTTGTTTTATATGAAAGATGGAAATTTGATAAAAAATGTAAATAAGGGAAAGTTTAGAGAAAAAATTTAGGCAAGACTCCATCTAAAAATTGCTCTTAGGGGCCAAAACAGGGTTGTTGAAATTTCTATCGGCAATCTCAGGTAGTAATTAACAGTATTGACATCTATCCACCATTTATTTTATAAAATAAAACTATTAATTTTTCTCTTTAAGTTTCAGTTATAAACGGATAGCGAGCATATTACCTGTGGTTTTGTGATGAATCTTACGGATACCGATTTGGTGGCAAAAGTAGCGGGGCATCAGCATGGAGTGCTGAATGCCAGGGCGTCCATCCCTCTGTAAGAGGGGAGTGTCATAAAATATTTTCCTTACATTAGATTTTCTGTAGCGAGTTGAGGGAAGATTAATTCGGTGGCAGGACTATGTTTAAAAGGAATTTTATGGATAAAAAATTTTTCTTAAATGACCTTTTTACATCGGAAGAACTATTGAACAGGTTTTTTGATAGGTCCTGTGAAATGGGATACTATCCCCTTTGGACCCCACCAGTAGATATTTATGAAACCGATGAGGCTTTTATAGTGGAAGCCGAGCTACCAGGTGTCTGTGAAGATGATATTGATATTAAGGTTGAAGACAATATACTTTTGATCAGGGGGGTAAGAAGGACGGTAATGGAAGGTTTTCAGAAATGCCATAGACTTGAAAGACAACAGGGATATTTTTCCAGACGTTTTATGTTTTCATCTGCTGTAGATACAGAGAGGATTTCAGCAGTGCTCAAGGATGGAATTTTGACTGTTGTTATTCCTAAAAAAGAGGCATTTGTCACACGACATATCAGGATAGAGGATAGAGAATGAAGAAGATAAGGGTTGCGATAGTTGGGGTTGGAAACTGCGCCAGCTCCCTTGTTCAGGGGGTAGAATATTACAGTAGATTTCAGAAATCTCTGGGGCTTATGCATTATAACCTTGGTGGATACACACCAGCAGATATAGAGTTTGTGGCTGCATTTGATATAGATGAGAGAAAGGTTGGACTTCCACTCAATAAGGCTATATTCGCTAAACCTAATTGCACAAAGACAATTTTTAATGATATAAAGGATAACGGGGTTATTGTCCAGATGGGGGAGATTCTCGACGGCATCTCTCCACATATGGAAGAATATCCAGCTGAGAGGAGATTTGTGCCAGCAAAGCAGAATCCCTGCGATGTTGTAAAGGTACTCAAAGATAGTGGTGCAGAGATACTCCTTAATTATCTTCCTGTGGGTTCTCAAAAGGCAACAGAGTTTTATGCAAGGGCATGTCTCGAGGCAGGGGTAAGTCTTATAAACTGCGTTCCGGTTTTTATAGCATCTAATCCTGATTGGGAGCAGCGTTTCAGGCAAAAGAATATTCCTATAATAGGGGATGATATAAAGAGCCAGATAGGTGCAACAATTATACACAGGGTTCTCACAAAGCTCTGCGAAGACAGGGGTGTCAAGATTGACCATACCTATCAGCTTAATGTAGGAGGAAATACAGATTTTCTCAATATGCTCAACAGGTCAAGACTGAAGTCAAAGAAGGTGTCAAAGACAGAAGCAGTAAGGTCGCAGATACATGAAGAGATTTTTGATGAAGATATTCACATAGGGCCTTCTGATTATGTTCCCTGGTTGAACGACAATAAGATATGTTTTTTAAGGATAGAGGGAAGGATATTTGGAGATATACCTATAAACCTTGAATTAAGACTCTCAGTGGAGGATTCTCCTAATAGTGCTGGTGTTGTGATAGATGCCATAAGGTGTGCGAGGATTGCAAGGGATAGAAATGTAGGTGGTGTCCTCACCTCTGCCTCTGCCTATTTTATGAAACATCCACCAATACAATATTCTGATGAGGAGGCAAGAATGATGGTAGAGGAATTTATCTCAGGGAAGAGGTCTCATTAATTGCTCAGCGAAAGGTTTGGTCATGTCCTTGACAAACCTTTAACGGGCCTTTCCTCAAGGATAAAGTTACATCCTAACACAATTACTATTACGGGTTTTTTCATTATCTTATTATCATCCTTTATTATCCCTGCCTATCCTTTCTATGGGGGGATAATCCTCTGTATTGGTGCCCTCTTTGACATGCTTGATGGCATAGTGGCCAGGAACAGAAACCTTGTTTCTCCCTTTGGCGCCTTTCTTGACTCCACCCTTGACAGGCTATCAGACGCGCTTCTATTTCTATCGGTAGCAATTCTCTTTTATCTAAGTTCTGATATGAATTATAGTCTTCTCTCAATCTTGAGCCTTATCTTCTCCTTTCTTGTAAGTTATACTAGGGCGAGGATTGAGGGGCTTGGGGGAGAAGGGAAAATAGGCATTGCAGAAAGGCCAGAGAGATTGATAATTCTGATAGCAGGGCTTATAACAGGGTATATAAAGATAGCAATATGGATAATACTTATCACAACTATTATTACAACCTTCCATAGAGGTTATCATGCCTGGAAGATATTCAAAACCACGGGATAAAGAAGATAGGGAAAGACTTATTAAGACTACCGTATATCTTGAAGAGGATATTTTGGAGGCCTTGAGGACAATGGCTACCGAGCTTACATCTGATACAGGAAGGAAATGGTCAACCGGTGCTGTAATAAGGCTTGCATTAAGTGAATTTTTTGCAAGAAGGGGAAAGATTATTTAGGTCTTACAATAAGTACAGGTTGTGTTGCCCTTCGAAGGACCCTCATGGCAACAGAACCAAGAAGGACATGACCAAGACCTGTCCTGCCATGGCTTCCCAAAACAATTAGATCAACTCCCTTTTCAGTAGCAATCCTTACTATTTCTTCATAGGGCCTTCCTTTTGCTATAATCCTTTCTATAGAAAGGCCTTTGAATTTATTCTTTATAAATTCTTCAAGCCTTCTTTCTGTCTCTGATTGAATCTTTTTAACCATGTCGGAGAGGTCAGGTACATAATAGCCTTCCCAGATAATCTCCTCAGGGATAACAGTAAGGACAATCACATATGATCTGTTCTTCTGTGCGACTTCATCAGCCACATCAAGGGCATTAAGAGATGCCTCTGAAAGATCAGTAGCATAGAGAAGCTTTTTAAACATAACAAATTCTATAATGTCACTTGGAAATATGTCAAGGACGCGCGCTTCCTCAAAAAAGCAAAGCCATGCACCTCCGAGGGGCAGGTTTCCATTGACACTTTTTGAAAACCTCTGAGACTGTAGAGCATATCCTGAAACCTCCTCTTATAAAATCCCCGTATTCTATTAAATATAGGATATGCCCTTGCATAATGAACCGTTACCCCTTAATGTCACATATGTTTCTTAACTTTTCAAGGAGCGTCTTCACACAGAAAAGGAAAGTGTTAAAATAAAAGCATGAACAGTCAGCACAGCATTAAAGTGAAGGTCTATTATGAAGACACAGATGCAGGCGGTGTTGTCTATTATGCAAATTACCTCAGATATCTTGAAAGGGCAAGGATGGAATTCCTTTATGAAAAGGGAATTGATGTAATAGATTATCATAACAGGGGAATCTTCTTTGTTGTTACGAATCTCGAGATTGC
>DAISHO010000041.1:0-10849 GCA_036822495.1 Thermodesulfovibrionales bacterium | reverse complement strand
AGGCCTTATGCCCTTTTGAAAATAACATTTTAATTTATTTTGGACAGCTATGTATAAATTTAAACATAAAAACCTTAATTTTACAAGCCCACTCGCCCCTCCCCCATCCTTAACCCCACGCTCTAAGATTAACGGAGGTCGGTGGTTAGCTTGAGGGTCTCAAAGCCCTTGCAATATTTAAATAGGATATGTTATTTTAATCAAAATTTGTTCTCCTTGCCCTGTATATTTCTGGATGGGCAACTAACAGTGACAGGGCTATCAACCATAAGGAGGTTTGCAGTGAATACATACGAAAATATTGTTATCTTTGACCCCTCACTCAACGAGGAATCCCTTGAACAGGGCATATCTTCTATCTCTAATCTAATCTCTCAAAATGGTGGAGAGATACTTAAGATTGACAGATGGGGACTTAAAAAACTTGCCTATGAATTAAAAAAGAGAAAACAGGGCATCTATGTCCTTTTCCTTTTTAAGGCACCTTCAGAATTTATTAAGAGACTTGAGGACTACTACAGACTTCAGGACTCCGTAGTAAAATTTATGATTGTTAAACTTGGCAATAAGGAACTTTTAGCCATGCAGGCAAAAGAAGCACAGCAAGCTCAAACCAATGTATAACAGGATTATCCTGATAGGCAATCTTACAAAAGACCCCGAACTCAGATATACACCTTCAGGGGTAGCTGTAACAACGCTCAGGCTTGCTGTGAATTCAAGATTTAAAATAGGAAATGACCTGAGGGAGGAAACACTTTTTATTGATACTGTGGTCTTTGGAAAACAGGCTGAAACATGCAATCAGTATCTTAACAAGGGCAGGCGTGTTCTTGTGGAAGGACGGCTTCAGGAAAGGAAATGGGAATCAAATGGTCAACAGAGGTCAAAGTTTGAAGTGGTGGCAAGCGCTGTTAGGTTTATAGGTGGCCAGAAGGCCGAGGCTCAGGCGGAAGAAGATATTGCACCTCCTGATGAGGTGACAGATACAGAACCATTTTAAAAGGAGGTTCAGGATAAAGTGCAAAAGAGATTTCAACAAAAAAAGAAGTTCTGCAGATTCTGTGCAGAGAAGGTACCTTTTATTGATTATAAAGATGTAAAGACATTAAGAGGTTATACCACAGAAAGGGGAAAGATACTTCCAAGAAGGATGACAGGTACCTGTGCGAGACACCAGAGAGAGCTTACAACTGCTATAAAAAGGGCAAGGAATATAGCCCTCCTTGCCTTTGTTGAAAAATGAGGATTCCTAAATCCTGGATTAAACCACTTGCCAGAAGAATTATAACAAATCTTATATCAAGAGACCTCATCGAACCTCTTGCCCCTGAAGAGAATCTCTTAGAAACAACAGAACAGATAATCCTTGATGAATTGATGGTTGAGGATAGACTTAACGAAGAGGTTCGAGAGATACTTAAAAAATTTGAGTCAGAGATAGAAAGGGGCAGGCTTGATTACAGAAAGCTCTTTGAGCTCACTAAGCAGAAATTGGTAAAGGAGAGGAATATTATTCTGTGATACTCTCTGATGATAAGATAACCCATATAAGCAATCTTGTATTAAAGGGGCTCCTTGAAAAGAATCTGATAAAATTAAAAGAGGATGATGGAGTGGTAAGAAAGGAGATAAGGCGGTCTATAGTGGAGGAACTGAAGGTGGGAGAGGAGATAGACAAGGCTGTCAGGAAAAAACTTCAGGCCTCCTCCAGAAAGATTATGGAAGGTAGCCCTGAATGGGAGATTCTATACAAAAAGTTTTTCAGAGAAGAGGAGATAAAAAGAGGCAGAATGGAGGAGTAAGAGACCTCCTAATACCATTATTTCTTTTATTGCCCATCTTCAGTCTCGTTACAGGTTTTATCCCAAGATATCCCCTGGCCCTTGTAGTTTATAGCCTTTGCCTTTTCATCTATCTTGCCACTGATTGGTTCCTGTTTAAAAGGATAAGGAATAGGGGCTCTATATCTATCCAGAGCAAATATGAACTGATTGCTGCTATTCTTGTTGTTATTGCAACCTTAATCCGTATCTCACCAGAAAAATGGGTTCACCTTTTATATCTGCCAGTCGTGGTCTTTATTGGCATCAGATTGGACACCAAACTAAACATATTCACTGTTTTGCTGATAATTATTATGGAGATCAGACATATTTTATCATTTGATATTTTTGAACTCTCCATAAATTCAGTTGTTATTGTAGTAACCATATTGAGCCTTTTGCTCACGAGAGACCTTAAAGAGAAAAAAAGTATTGCCGAATCAACTCTCAGCAGGATAAAGGATAAGGCTGAGATGTATGATATGGCATCCTTTGAGGAAGAGGACATCATTGCTCATACTCTCAAACAGACAGACAGTTATGATGAGGAGCTGTCGGAGATTGCATTCGCTATCAAAGAATCCCTTTATACAGATGGAGTTCACCTCTTTGTCATTCCATCGAGCCCAACTGATAAACCGCTTGTAGTACGTTACAGCACTGATAAATCGCCCGCAGTTTATCGGACTGGTATTGTTCAGCGAGTTGCTCAGGAAGGGATACCGAGGCTTATAACATTTGATTCAAAAAGGTTAACACCAGGTTATGCCTGCCATTATGAAATAAACACTGTTCTTGCTGTTCCTGTCAAGGAAGGTAGTGCTGTATCAGGTGTACTTGCTATTGATAGTATGAGGATGCACGCATTTAATGATAGAGACATGGAGATTATGGAGAGATATGCCAGGGTGATTTCATCAATAATGGTGAGGCAGAGGATGAGTCTTTACAGAGATCGAGCAGAAAAGAGCATAAGGTTACTTCACAAAATAACAGCTCAACTGACAACTACCATAAGGCCAGAAGAATTAATTTTACGGGTTATAGAGAGCTATCAATCACTCTTTCCATCATCAATAGTGAATTTTATTGTAAGGAATGGAGATAGATTTGAGGTCTTTAAGAACGGGTTGTATAATGGTTCTAATATTTTGCAGATGAAACCAAACTTTAAGGTATCCAATCCATTTTACAGTCTTATATCAGAAGAGAAGAAATTCCTTTATATCCCTCATGTGAGGGCAGAGGATTTTTCATATCTCCCTTTTTATGTAAAAAATGCCACTTCGTTACTTGTTTTACCCCTCTGGTATGAACATGAATTATTGGGTTTGATAGTACTTTCTTCAAGTTCCTTCAATGCATATAAACATGAGCAGATTGAAGTTCTCAGGGTATATGCAAATCAGGTTGCCGTTGCCTTTCAGAATGCAAAACTTTACAAAGAGATAGAAAACATGGCTACGACAGATGGCCTTACAGGTCTTTTTAATCATAGAAAATTTCAGGAAGAACTCGACAAGGAACTGAAAAGACATGAAAGATCTGGCAGGCCGCTCTGCCTTGCATTATGTGATATAGACTTCTTTAAAAAGATAAATGACACCTATGGCCATCCTGCAGGTGATGCTGTGCTGAAGTCTGTTGCTGGAATAATTAAAGAGACCGTCCGCTCAACAGATATACCCGCAAGATACGGAGGAGAGGAATTTGCTATTATATTAATTGAGACTCCCATTAAAGAGGCAAAGACAATCGCAGAGAGGATAAGAAAGAAGGTGGAGTCTTATAAATTTTCTTATAAAGGCACAATTATAAGAGCTACCCTGAGCACAGGGATTGCAACATTTATCCATACCCAGAAGATAACAAAAGGCAAACTTATAGAAAGGGCAGATAAGGCCCTTTACCATGCAAAGCATAATGGAAGAAACCAGATTGTGCTGTGGGAGGAGATGGCAGAATAGAAAGATGACATTTATAATTGAGTTAACAGAAGAACAGATAAAGAGGGAAAAGGCAAGGGCAAGGGAACTCAGAAAAAGCTCCTGGTGGAAGAGAAAGCTTCAGGAAGGGACCTGTTATTACTGTGGCAGAAAGTTCAAACCATCAGAACTCACAATGGATCACCTTATTCCACTTGTAAGAGGTGGGAGATCAGTGAAATCAAATCTTGTTACAGCCTGCAAGGAGTGTAACACAAAAAAGAAATATCTTCTTCCCTTTGAATGGGAGCAATATCTTAAAAGGCTCAAAGAGGAGGTGGAGATATGACCATAATGGAAAAGGCAGTTCCAACAGGCGGAGGAGTAAGGTACCTGATTGGTGAGCTCGTGCAGCAGGGATTTTATCATGTCTATGAAGGAAAGCTCCTTCACTCTGAAAAGGGCCTCCAGAGCCTTCTTGTGCTGGAGCATCCATTCTGGAAGAGGATATTATTTATAAATGGACTTGTTCAGTTCACATTGAGGGATGAATTTATTTACCATGAGGCAATTGTCCACATCCCTGTTCAGGCAATGCCAGAGGGAAGGATAAAGAGGGTCCTGATCTGCGGAGGTGGTGACCTTGGTGCAGCAAGAGAGGTTTTGAAATATCCAGAGGTTCAGGAGGTTATTGTTGCTGATATAGATCCAAGGGTTACAGAGATAGTCAGGGGATTTTTTCCTGAACTTATGCCTCCTTCATCTCATATCTCAAAATTAAAACTGATTCACACTGATGCCTTCAGGCTCGTCAAAGAATATGTAAGTAAAGGCGAGGCCTTTGACCTTGTTATAGTTGATTCAACAGACCCTGATGTTTCATCTGAAAGACCCGTAGAGCTTTCCCATTCCCTTTTTGGAAAGGAATTCCATGAACTCCTTAAAATACTCACACCGACTGGCATCATTGTCCAGCAGGCAGGCACTCCTTTTACAATGAAGAATATCCTTGAAACATGCCTTAAAACCTTCAGGGAGGTCTATCCTCCTCAAGAGGTCTTCTGCTACAGGGCAAACATTCCTTCTTTTGGTGGAGACAGTGCCTTTGTTATTCGCTCTCAGGCAGACCCAAAAACTCCAAAAAGAAATTCTTTACCTGACCTGAGATACTACAACCACGAACTTCACACCACCTCCTTCAACCTTCCAGAATTCTGGAAAGAGGTGGTCTAAAAGATAATCGTGTATTTCAAGATAATGTCCCTCTTACTTTTTTTAGAAGTTCAATGTATGTAAAGGGCTTGCTCAGGAAATTTGAAGCTCCACTGGAAATCTCCTGGGCTATCACTGAGTCATCAGTATATCCTGACATAAAGATAATCCTGATGTCCTTTCTGGACATTTTTACGCGTTCAGCAAGTTCTCTTCCACTCATCTCAGGCATAACAAGGTCAGTAAGCAGAAGGTGAATCTCCTCGTCCGCCTTTTCAATATATTCAAGGGCCTTTAATGGGCTCGAAAAGGTTTTTACATTATATCCTTTCTCTCTAAGGGCAAGGGTTGCAAATTTCCTCACATCTTCGCTGTCTTCTACAATTACAATTGTCTCAGTTCCTCCCTTAATTTCCGTCTCAGTAACTGTTATTCTTTTTTCAGTCGTTTCTTCAACAGAAGGCAGGTATATTTTGAAGGTTGTCCCTTTTCCGACTTCACTATAGAAATGTATGTGCCCATTGTGCTGTTTTACTATTCCATAGACTGTAGCGAGGCCAAGGCCTGTGCCCTTTCCAGGTCCTTTTGTTGTAAAAAATGGCTCAAATATGCGGGCCTTTACCTCTTCTGACATGCCTGTGCCAGTATCTGCTACTGAAAGCATCACATATCTGCCAGGTGAAAGGTCAATATATCTCTCTGAGTACTTATCAGTAACTTCTATATTCCTTGTCTCAATGGTGAGTCTTCCACCTTCTGGCATGGCATCACGGGCATTCACTACAAGATTCATTATTACCTGTTCTATCTGTGCCCTGTCTGCCTTTATAGAATCAAGGTTGTCATCTTTCAGGATATTGAGGGTTATGTCCTCGCCAATAATCCTTGTGAGCATCTTCTGGAGTTCTGTAATGGCATCATTAAGATTAAGTACCTCTGGTCTCTGGATCTGTCTTCTACTGAAGATGAGTAATTGTTGTATGAGAGTTTTTGCCTTTTCTCCTGCCTCGTAGATAGTCTTGATATAATCCCTGAGAGGGTCATCCTTTTTCATCTGCATCAATGCTATCTCTGCAAATCCTATTATTGCACTTAAAAGATTGTTAAAATCGTGGGCAACTCCACCTGCCAATCTACCAACCGCTTCGAGTTTCTGTGCCTGAAGATATTGTTCCTCAAGTCTTTTATGATCTGTAATGTCAAGGATTATACATACAGCACCTTTTAAGTTCCCCTTATTGTCAATTATGGGAGCCGCATTTGCTGAAAATATAGCCTTTTTGCCGTCAGGTCTCTCCACCATAAACTGGACAAACTCGATTGTCTTTCTGTCTTTTAGTGCCTTTTTAACAGGTATCTCATCAAGTGGTAAAGGCTCTCCCGAGAGGTTGATGAACCTGCACTGAAGCTCTTCACAGGAAGCACCTGAAACATCCTTATATTCATGTCCCATTAGTGAACAGAAGGTCTTGTTTGCATATATAATCGTGCCCTTCTCATCAGTTATAACAACCCCAGCAGGGCTTGTCTCCATTATACTTGAGAGTAAAAGCCTCTGTTCATTCAGCCTTTCTTCAGCAAGCTTCTTTTCAGTGACATCTGTCCATGTACCAATTGCCTCAACAGGGTCTCCCTTATCATTTCTTATCAGTTTGAGTTCATCATGAACCCACATATAACTTCCATCCTTTTTCCTGAACCTGTATTCATGGCTTATGGCATTCTTTTGAAAAATCTGAGAGCTTTCTTTTAAAACCCTTTCCTTATCCTCTGGATGAAGATTGTCTCTCCACCAGTTTTCCATTAATGCCTCATTAACAGAATAACCTGTTATTTCCTTTATATTCTCACTCACCCAGAGGGGAGAGGCTTTGTCTTGAGTTATCCTTAGTGCATATGTAATTGTAGGGCTGGAACTTAAATAGTGGTTGAACCTGTTAGCAAGCTCCTGCAATTCTTCTTCCAGCTGTTTTGCCTCTGTGATGTCCTGCGATGCACCATATATCTTTATAACCCTTCCTGTCCTTTCATCAAAGACAGGAACAGCATAGTCTCTGAGCCATCGTATAGCCCCGTCCTTTGTAACAAACCTGAATACTACCGTATCTTTTTTACCAGAAATCACCTTTTTGGCGTGTTCAATAGCTGAAGGCAGGTCTTCAGGATATACTACTGTCTGCCAGCCACCCCTTGCATCTATCTCAGGTGCTGTTAAGCCAAAGACATTAACAAAGGACTCTGATACCCATTCACCCCACATTGTTCCATCTTCTTCTACCCTGAAGGCATAGGCATAATCACTTATTGTGTGAGTTATATATCTATATCTCTCTTCACTATCTTGAAGTGCCTTAAGGATCTTCTCTTTTTCCAGTAAAATCTCCTTCTTTTCAATAGCCTCTTTTACTGAATGGGGCAATTTTTTAAGATGGCTTTTTAAAACATAATCATCAGCACCTTTCTTTAGACACATAACTGCAGCATCTTCTGATATAGACCCTGTAAAAACAATAAAAGGCATTAGGTGGTCATAATTCTTACAGATGTTCAATACATCTATTGCATTGAATCCCGGCAGATTATAATCAGAAATAACAATATCTGGTCTAAACTCCTTAAGCTGTCTTTTTAATTCATCAATATTCATGACTGTTTTTGCCTCAAAAATAATACCATCCCTTTTTAAAACCTCTTCTGCGATGATAACATCATCAAGAAGGTCTTCTACAAAAAGTATTCTTAACTGTTTTTTTTCGTTCATGCCTTTACCACTCTGTAAGGCAGTTTTACATAAAAGGTACTGCCTCCCTTTTCATTAGGCTTAACGCCAATAAAGCCCTCAAGAAGGCCAACGGCCTTTTTGACAATGCTCAGTCCAAGACCTGTACCAGCATACACCTCCATACTATGAAGTCTTACAAAGGGTTTAAATATCTCCTCCCTTTTATCTTCAGGGATGCCTATGCCATTATCAATTAACTCTATGACAAGAAAACCTTCCTCATCCCTGCATAGAATCTCAACCTCTGGCGATACCCCTTCCTTTACATAGGTCAAGGCGTTTTCTATAAGGTTTTTGAGAATCAATCTTAAAAGACTTCTGTCTGTAATTAGCTCCTTTTCGCAGTCAGCCTTAACCTTTGCTCCCTTTTTTTCAACCTGTGGTTTTAACTCTTCAAGAATACTCTTTAAAAGCCCATTTAGAGAAATCTTTTCTTTTATAGTGCCCCTTGTGCCTGTGCTCATAAAGGTGAATAATGAGTCTTGTATAGTGTCCATCCTTTCAGATGCCTTGACAATCCTCTGGAAATAATCCTTTGCCTTTTGAGAAAAATTTTCGTAACATTCTTCTTTCAGAAAGCCCAGAAAATTCCTGATAGCCCTGAGAGGTGCCTTAAGGTCATGCCCGAGTGCGTGAGAGAATAGTTCAAGCTCTTCAAGCCTATCCTTTATCTGGATAGAATACCGCCTTGCCCGAAGTAGAATCTCTATCCTTGCCTGTAACTCAATTTTTTCAATGGGCAAGAATATTAGCTCATCCACAACCTTCCATAAATGCTTAGTTGCATAACCAATATCTTCCCTTGTAGTAATAAGCAAAAAGGGAAGAAAGAGAGGTGCTTCCTCATGTCTTCTCAATAAAATTTTTCCCTGCATCTCGTCAAGACTTATGCCATCAACAATAGAGAGGTCAAATTTTGAAGAAAGGCTTTCTTCACCACTTAACACTATGTATCTCCGCTTAAGTTCATCAATTAAAAGTTCCTTATTTCGTCTATTTTTTACAAGAACAAGAATTCTTTCCATCTTCAACTCCTTATGCTATGAAAGGAGTTCTTTTATAAGACCAATCAAATAGTTAGGTGACAAAGGTTTTAGAAGCACTGCCCTCGCTCCAGCCTTCATGCTTTCTGCTTCAAGCCTTATATCCCTCACCTGCTTTGGAGATATGACAATAAATGGAATGCCTGACTTCTGGAGTCCTTTAAGTTTTTCCCATATTGCTGAATTAAAGCCCGTGATATCTACAAGGGCAAGGCTGATACATTCACATTCAAGTTCGGTTTTTTCAATATCTTCAATTTCCGTCGCACTTTTGGCATTAAAACCATGTTTTCTTAAAAATTCTTCAAGGAGTTCAATATTTTTCTGGTTTTTGTTCACAATAAGAATTGTTTGACTATCATTCATAATTAATCCATTAAGTCAGGTATCCCTTTAAGGATGCCCCTAAGTTTTGTTAATGGCTGACCTATGATTATTCCATTACTTGTTATCTCAAACTCCCTCAATGTCTTTTCAAAGTCACTAAGTCTTTTCTTTAACACACCTATTGCCTTTTTAAGCTCTCCGTTTATCTCCAGATACCTCAAGAATATGATGTTATCTCCAATAAAGCTTATGCCCTGCTCTGTTGGCTTAAACTCTCCAGCAATGGTTTCTGTCTCATTAATCAAGATAACAGTTACTCCAGAATCAGCAAAGTATCTTGAAAGATTGTGAAGGCTTGCAGCAAGGTCTTCTCCCTTTAGAGAAATCTTATATCCACCAACGCTATCAATCATTACTACCCTTGCACCTATGCCTTCCACATCCCTTCTAATCTGATAGGCAAACTCATCTGCCGTGTATATTAAAGGTTCTACTCGTTGTATCTTAAGAGTGCCTTTTTTCAGCATCGCCTTAACTGGCATGCCAATGGATTCGCACCTCTGGATAAAGATATCGGGATTTTCTTCAAAGAAGTAAATGCAGGAATTCTCTCCTCTAACTGATGCTTCTTTGACAAACTGGGCTCCAAGTGTTGTCTTACCAACACCTGATGGACCAGTGATAATAGTAACAGTCCCCCTCTCAATGCCTCCTTTAAGCATCTCATCAAGCCCTGAAATACCTGAAGAAATAACTTCTCTTTTATGTTCAAAGGATTTTTCTTCAGGAAGTATCTTTGGAAAAACAACCATACCGTTATCTGTTATTTTACAACTGTGCCTACCAGTTCTGAAGTTTGAGCCCCTGAATTTTAAGACCTTTAAAGTTCTTCCTTTTTCTAAATCCACATTAAGCTCAATAATCCCATCACTTAGAAACTGAAGGTCTTCATCTGGTGCCTCTGGGCTGTTTTCAGAGGTAAAAAGCACCGTTGCTTCTTTTTCCTTAAGAAATCTTAAAAACGACAGAGACTGCCTTCTGAATTGATAAACATCCGTAGCAAGATAGCGAAACTGTGTCATGGAATCTATAAAGACCCTTTTAGGCTTTAGCCTTTCAACCTCCTCTACAATCTTTTTTGTAATTGGTTCTCTCTCTACCTCTGCTGGTGAGAAGATGTCATAGCTTTCAATCTTTATGAAAAACTCACTCTCAGGGCTTAAATCAAGGATGGTTAAACCATTTATCGGAAGGTTTAGCCTTTCAGCATTAGAACGAATGCTCTTTTCTGATTCAGAGAGGGTGATAAATAAGACAGGTTCGTTATTTTTAACGCCTTCTAAAAGGAAATGAAGCCCTAATATGGTTTTGCCTGCTCCTGGACTTCCCCTTATTAAATAAGCCCTTTCTGGTAAAAACCCTCCATAAAGGACCTCATCAAGACCTGTAATACCTGTAGACAGTCTCCTTTCCATGGCTTCCCCCTTTCAGTAAAAGGATAGCAAAGCAAAAGCAAAAATTCAAGTTTTGGAAAAGTATACAATCACTGCTGTCCAAAACAAATTGTGTAGATGTTAATACTGGTGTAAAAGGAGCGAATGGTTTTAAAGACCCTCAAAAGGTGAGGAGGTTTATCATAGAGGCCAAAAATAAGTTAATTCAATTTAGAAATGGACGGTAGGGGATTCGAACCCCCGACCTCCAGAGTGCGATTCTGGCGCTCTCCCAGCTGAG
>DAISHO010000040.1:0-10892 GCA_036822495.1 Thermodesulfovibrionales bacterium | reverse complement strand
TTTAAGGGCCTCCCTCGTAAATCGTGGATCTTGAGATGCCTTTTCAAAGATAATAACCTCTTGATCAAATTTTGCGATATTCCCACACAAACATTCTCCTACTTTAACTTTTCTTTCACAGAGATCTTTAATAACCTCTTCTGAGAGGTTCTTGAAGGCAACAGGAATCATTTCAAGTGTTGTGTCATCTATTATATAAATTACTCCTGCATCCACTTCCATAAACTTTGTTACCTTTTCAAGGACATCATTTAAGATTGTTTTCAGGTCAAGGGACTTTCCAACTGTGAGGGCTATATCATAAAGGATGGAAAGTTTTCTGTTTTCTTTTTCGAAGTTCATGCCATTTTTTATCATATTCTTTATTTTACTACATATTTAGATCGCCGTTCTTTAAGAACTAATCTTTTCCACAGACTTATGATCCATTTACTCTATATCTGACGATCTCCTGGTTTTCTTTAAAAATTTAGAAACCTTCCTCAGGAACACTCTATGAGCCTTGAAAAGTTTTCTGACACAGAATTTGATATATATAAAGAATAAACTTTGCAGGAGGTTTTGATATGCTTATAAGGGAAGTGCTAAAAAAGAATGAAATGGGTATTTCATTAGAATTCTTTCCTCCAAAATCTCCTTCCCAGCGGAAGGACTTTATGGCAGTCGTAAAGGAACTCAGTACATTCAATCCCCTGTATATCTCTGTTACTTATGGAGCTGGTGGTACCACTCATGAGAGGACCATTACAACCCTTCAGTGGATAAAAGAAGAGACAGATCTTACAGTTATGTCCCATCTAACATGCATTGGTGCCACAAGGAGTTCGATGGATGAATTGCTCAGGAGGTATATATCTATGGGCGTTGATAACATCCTTGCCCTTAGGGGTGATCCTCCAAGAAATGTGCCAGATTTTGATCCTTCAAAAGGAGAATTCAGGTATGCCAGAGACCTCGTAAGATTTATAAAAGGCTATAACTATTTTTCTATTGCTGTTGCTGTCTATCCTGAGGGGCATCAGGAGTCACCAAATCTCGAAAAGGATATAGAGTATACAAGGCAGAAGATAGACGAGGGTGCAGACTTTGCTATTACTCAGATGTTTTTTGACAACAGGTATTTTTATGAATTCATGGAAAGGGCATTAAAGGCAGGCATCACTATACCGATTATTCCCGGTATTATGCCCATTGGTGATATAAAAAAGATTTCTGAATTTGCCTCTTATTGTAAGGCAACAATACCTGAAAAGATAAGAAAGAGGTTTGGAGGCATCGAGGATAATCCCGATGAAATGAAAAAAGCAGGCATTGATATAGCAGTAGAACAGTCTCTTGAGCTATTTGACAATGGAGTAAGGTTTTTCCATTTTTACACATTAAACAGATCAGAGATGGTCAGTTCAATATTGAAGGTATTGAGAGGAAAGGTTTATTAAGTGGGGAAATTTGCCACAATGATGAGGAATTTTTTCTCAAACTCTTTCTTAATTTAAAAGCTTATTGGTGATGGTGTTAGGCTGAAGGCTGGGGTGAGAGCAGCAGAGTAGGACCTCAGATCTTTCTATAATTTTCTATGATATTATGGAAAAGATATTTAATCCTTTAAAAAAATACTGCTCTTCTGCGTTACTGCTCTATCTTCAGCCTATAGCCATTAAGCCTTTAGCCTATTCTTAGCCTGAAGCCTTCAATTGAACTGTCCTTTATGCCACAAAGGGTCTCTGGCATTTTATTTGCATAGAAAAAATGAAAAGGCGTAGGGAGGTTCGGTCATGAAGCCAAAGGAAGTGATTCTCAAGGCCTTTGAGGGAGGAAAGCCAGAAAGGGTTCCTGTAACTCTTTTTGGTGGAGGTATGTGGAGTATCCACAATTTTGGCACTACCTTTCAGGCCCTTTCAAGGGATTCAGCCCTTATGGCAGAGATGCTCGTTAAGATGTCAGAGAAACTCATGTGCGATATTGTCTATGCCGGTTCTGGATATAACAACTTTCATGCAGCCTCCCTTGGTGGAAGGATTAAGTTTCGTGAGATTGGTGCTCCTGACCTTGAAGAACCAATTATAAAAGAAGAGTCAGACATCGAGAAGCTCGATATAAATAAGATAGACCTTGACGAGACCATCAATACCATTAAAAAGGCCTTAAGACTTGCAAAAGAAAAGATAGGCCATGAGTATGTTGTCACCATGACAGCCTGGGGTCCTTTTACCCTTGCAGCAAGGCTCATTGGTGAAGAGCCCATGATGAAGGCAACCTTTAAGAAGCCTGCCTTTGTAGAAAGATTAGTTGATTTTGCCACCAATCTTCTCATCCATCTTTATGAGCCCCTTGTTGAAGACAGAACCCTTGAGGTTATAAGCCTTGCTGATCCCACAGCCTCAGGTGACCTTATCTCAAAAAAACAGTTCGAGAGGTTTGCCCTTCCCTATCTGAAGAAATTTACAGACTGGGCAAGGTCAAAGGGTGTCCATACCCTTGTCCATATCTGTGGAAATACGACTGACAGGCTTGAACTCTTTCCCCTTACAGGAGCAAGCTGTATAAGCCTTGACCACAAGGTAGATATAGCAAAGGCAAAAGAGGTGCTTTTTGGAAAGATCTGCTTTGCAGGTAATGTTGATCCAGTGAAGATTATGCTTCAGGGAACTCCTGATGATGTAGAAAGGACCTGCAGACATATTATTGAGGTAGCTGGTACTGATGGAGGATTTGTCCTCATGCCTGGATGTGATATCCCACCTACAGTTCCTTATGAAAATATCCAGAGATTTATTCAGGTGGCAAGGAACTGGAGACTATAGATAGGTCCTTTGGACCCTTAACTAATCTAAATAGGAGGTAACGATGGCGGACAAAAACTTAACACCTGAGGAAGCCAATAAGTACATGGAAGAACACATGCTTTTCCTTCCAAGGATGTTCAAGATCATCAATCAGCTGAATCCCGAGGCAGGAAAGACCTTTGCAGACTTCTATGAATCCCTTTGGAAGGATGGAGCCCTTCCAAGGAAGGTCAAGGAGCTCATATTCATGGCAGGTGGTGTTGCCTATATGTCCCCCAGGTGCATTGTCCATGTGGTGCCTGCTGTAAAGGCTGGTGCAACTATTGAAGAGGTCTTTGAGGCAGCAGCAATAGGCACTATTCTTGCTGGCTTTGTGCCGAATGGTCCTGGTATTCCCTATGCCTTTGAGTATGCTGTAAAGTGTGTGGAGATAGCCCAGAAGGTTATTAAAGGTGAGCCCTGGGAGTATCTACCTCAGCCGAAATTTGACCACGGAATCCACTGAGATTAATAGTTCTGAAAGGGTCAAGATATGGGGCGGCTTTGCCGCCCCAAAGAAAACTAAGAGGTGAAAATAAGTGAAAGAGTTTAAAGATATATTTACCTTTAATAGAGAACAGAAGGTCTGCACAATCGGAAACATAAAGATTGGAGGACAGCCTGGAGAGAATCCACCTCTGCTTATAGCATCCATGTTTCATAACAAGGACAGGGTTCTTATTGACAGAAAAGGTAACTTTGACAGAGATAAGGCAAGGGAGCTGATTAAGAAGCAGGAGGAGCTTTCAAAGACTACGGGAATACCCTCTATGGTAGCCATGGTAGCAAATACACCTGAAGAGGCAAAGGTCTATATAGATTTTTATATCGAGACAACAGATATGCCCTTCGGGATTGATATGTGGGTTGCTGAGAAGAGGGCAAAGGCAACAGAGTATGTTGCAAAGCTTGGGCTTCAGGATAAGTTTCTCTATAACAGCATCACTCCCTGGGATAAAGATATAAAAGGACAGATTAATAGGCTGAAGGACCTGGGGATAAAGCATGTGGTTATACAGGCCTTTGATGATACAGACCAGACGCCTTATGGAAGACTCAAGTCCCTTGAACAGATCCTGTCTCAGGGAGCTGATACATTCGAGACGATTCTTGTGGATACCTCTGTCATGAATCTACCTGCCACATCCTTCAGCCTTATTGCAAATAGATTGATTAAGGAAAAATACGGCCTTCCCTGTGGCGGAGCCTACTCAAATGGAACCCATATGTGGAAGGAGATAAAGGAGGTCTGGGGTATTGAGGGTTTCAGGGCAATGGACGCTGTTGCACAGGCACTGGGTTCATTCCTCTGGAGCGATTTCAATTTTTACGGTCCTATAGTTACTGCAGGAAGGATATTTCCTGCTGTTGCAACAGCCCATATCCTTTTAAGCACCCTTGTATATCATGAGAGAGGATGTCTTCCTGAAAATCCCCAGATTCCCATAAAGCTATATTTTAAAGACTTTGTAGAAAAACTTCTCTCTGGAGTAACAGCAAGAAAGATTAAGGAGGCAGTATGAGCACCATTACAATGACCCCAAAGGACCGCATAGTCCGCCTCTTTAAAAAAGAGGAGATAGACAGGATTCCCTGCTTCAGTGGAATGGGGAACATAACTGAATACGGTCTTAAGAGACTTGGATACAGATTTGCTGATATCCATCTCGATGCAAGCATGATGGCAGAGTCTGCTGCTACAACTTATGAATTGTTCGGTTATGAATGTGCCGTTGTTCCTTTTGACCTCTGTGTGGAGGCAGAGGCACTGGGATGTGAAATAAATGTCTATGCCCATCAGGAAGGAATCCTTTACCCAACTATAAGAAAGAAGCTTATAAACAACGAGGCTGAGATGGAAATCTCCATACCTCAGGGTCTTGAGACTCGGGGAAGGATTCCCCTTGTGTCAGAGGCGATAGGTCTTTTGAAGAAAAAGATTGGAGACGCTGTTCCCATTGGCTCCTATGTCCTCGGTCCTTTTACCTTGGCAGGTCAGATAATGGACCTTAATGAGCTTCTGAAACTCTCATTCAAGAAACCTGATAAAGTAGGCAGGCTTCTCGATATTCTTTCTGATGTAGCAGTGGTGGTGGCAAAGGAATTCATAAAAGCAGGTGTAGATTATCTAACTGTAAGGGAGATGGGTGCGACCTCTGATGTCCTAAGCCCAAGGGTTTTTAAGAGCCTTATCCAGCCCTATCTTAAAAAGGTTATCTCTCAGATAACCGTGCCGACAGTGCTTCATATATGTGGAAAGACGAATCATATAGTCCAGTTTATGGTTGAGACAGGTGCCACTGCAATTAGTGTTGACCAGAAGAATGACCTAGTGGAGTCAAGGAAGACCCTCGGAAATGATGTCCTTATATTTGGAAACCTTGACCCTTATAATGTCCTTGTTCAGGGCAAATCAGAGATTGTAAGAGATGCAGTCCGCAAATGCATTGATGATGGAGCGAGTGCCCTCTGGCCTGGCTGTGATATCTGGCCCACTGTTCCGCCAGAGAATTTTCAGGCCATGATGGATGAAGTAAAAAACTATAAAAGACATTAAGGAGGGAGAAGATGGTAGATGAAGAAAGAAAGAAGGAAATTCTGGAGAAACTGAAGAGAGCAGTAATAAATTATGACGAGGATGGAGCAAAGGAGGCTGCGAAGGAGGCCCTTGATGCAGGTATTGATGCTGGAGAGGCTATCTTTAATGGCCTTGTGGCAGGTATGGAGGAGGTTGGCAGACTCTTTGAGGCACAGGAATACTTTGTCCCTGAACTACTGATGTGTGCAGATGCCCTTTATGCAGGCCTTGATATATTGAAACCCCATATGAAAAAACTGGACCTCGGTGTCAAGGGTACTGTAGTTATCGGGACTGTCGAGGGAGATGTTCACGACATAGGAAAGAACATAGTAAAGATGATGTTTGATGTAGCAGGATTTACTGTTTATGACCTCGGAAGGGATGTACCACTGGACAAGTTTGTTGAAGAACAGCTCAGGACTGATGCAGACCTGGTGTGTCTTTCTGCCATGATGACAACGACCATGGTCGGGATGAAAAAGGTTATAGATGAGATAAAGAAGAGGAACCCCAAGGCAAGAATCATGATAGGTGGTGCGCCCGTGTCTCATGATATTGCTGAGAAGTGGGGTGCTGACGGTTATGCAAAGGATGCAAGTAATGCCTTAAAAGAGGCAATAAACATGATTAGCTCCCTTAAAAAACTGAAGGAAGAGGCAGAGGCAAATGCCCAGGCAGGTTAAGGAACACCTTAATAAGGAGCTTGAAGATATCCTCCTCGAGCTCGGTGCTGATGTTGTTGGTTTTGCTGATGTGAGCAAGGTGGTTACAGGTGATATAGCCCATCTGAGGACAGCTATCTCTATAGGGATAAACAGGAGGCTCACGGAGAAGGGAATAGAGATCCTTGAGGATCTCGAGAGGGCAGTTATACTCTTTTTGAGGAAAAGGGGTTACAGGTATCTCGCAATCCCTCCTGATTCGGATAGGAAAAAAGATAAATTTATATCAAGGCTCTATCCCCTTTTCACCCACAAAATAGCCGCAACCTGTTCTGGTCTTGGATGGATTGGGAGGAACGGGCTTTTCATAAGTCCTGAATTTGGTCCAAGACTCTCCCTTGCCACTGTCCTTACAGATGCCCCTTTTAAGCCTGGAAGACCTATTGAAAAAAGCCTCTGTGGAGAGTGTCTCCTCTGCGTGAAGTTCTGCCCTGCAGGTGCTATAAAAGGCAGGGATTGGTCTGTTAATGACCCCTATGGTGAGTTTGTTGATATCAGAAGGTGTAATGAATATAAAAAGAGGATGCGGGCAGTCCACGGAAAACCCAATTGTGGACTCTGCATAAATATATGTCCTTTTGGAAGAAATAACAGGACTGCTACTTTCGACACTAAAAAGGAGGTAAATCAATGCCAAAGCACAGGGTAATCTTCCAGCCCTCTGGAAGAAGAGGAGAGGTTCCAGAGGGCATAACCCTCCTTGATGCAGCAAGACAGCTTGGAGTTGATGTCGAGTCTATATGTGGAGGAAAGGGAACCTGTGGAAAGTGTAAGGTCAGGATTGAAGAGGGATATTTTGAAAAGGATTCAATGGATTCAAGAATGTCTCACCTGAGCCCTTTCCTTGAGGTGGAGAAGAAGTTTATAAAGCCAGAAGATGGACCGAATATAAGGCTTGCCTGTAAGGCAGAAGTCTATGGAGATGTAAAGGTTTTTGTCCCTGAAAAATCAAGGGCTGGCAAACAGGTTGTAAGGAAGGCAGCAAAGGAACTCTCCATACCTGTGAATCCTGGTGTAAAGAAGTATTTTGTGGAGCTAAAACCACCAACCCTTCAGGACCTCACAGAAGGAGACTCAGAAA
Source organism: Thermodesulfovibrionales bacterium (assembly GCA_036822495.1). Taxonomy (GTDB): domain Bacteria; phylum Nitrospirota; class Thermodesulfovibrionia; order Thermodesulfovibrionales; family CALJEL01; genus CALJEL01. The sequence goes on along the minus strand of DAISHO010000040.1, from coordinate 3,683 downwards.
GGCTCTTGAAAAAACTTAAGGAAGCCTATGGCCTTGAAGGTCTCTCCATAGACTATTTTGTCCTCAAGGAACTTCAGGATATCCTCAGAAAAGGTGATTGGAAGGTTACTGTTTCTGTATGGATGGACAAGGAGATTATAAAGGTTGAGCCCGGTTTTGTTGAGGCCTCTTATGGACTTGCTGTGGATGTGGGTACAACGACTGTTGTTGGTTATCTCTGCGACCTGAATACAGGAAAGGTGATTAATACAGAGTCTATGATGAATCCCCAGGTCCCCTATGGTGAAGATGTAATGTCGAGGATAACCTATGCCATGACAAATCCTGACGGCCTTGAGAAGATGCAGAAGGCGATCATTGATGGGCTGAATGAGATTATAGAAAAGGTCTCCTCAGACCTCAGGGTAAATGGAAGGGATGGTGGAGATGCCATTGTTGATATGACCATAGTCTTCAATACAGCCATGCACCACATATTTCTGGGATTCAATCCTGAATACATAGGAAGGTCACCTTTTATTCCAACAATTCAACATTCCCTTAATATCAAGGCAAGAGACATGGGAATAAAGATATCAAAGGGTGCTTATATCCATGTCCTTCCTATTGAGGCGGGATTCGTCGGTGCAGACAATGTGGGTGTTCTTATTGCTGAAGAACCCTACAACATGGATGATATAGTCCTGATTATCGATATCGGAACAAATGGAGAACTCCTCCTCGGCAACAGAGAGAGGGTCTGTTCTACCTCCTGTGCAACAGGTCCAGCCTTTGAAGGTGCCCAGATTAAGTTTGGCATGAGGGCAGCACCTGGTGCTATTGAAAAGGTAAGGATTGACCCTGTTACAAAGGAGCCTGAGTACAAGGTAATCGGTAAGGCTGACTGGCATACCCATATTGAGAAGATAGATGCAAAGGGTATCTGTGGATCAGGGATTATAGATGTGGTTGCTGAGATGTTCAAGGCAGGGATAATTGATAAGACAGGGAAGTTCAATATGAACCTCGATACACCGAGAATCAGAAGGGGTTCTGATGGAATGCCTGAATATGTCCTTGCCTGGGCTCATGAGACATCCATTGGCACAGACATTACAGTGACACAGGCTGATGTGAGGGCCCTCCAGCTTGCAAAGGCAGCCCTCTATGCAGGAGCAAAACTCATGATGAAGAGGATGGGCATTAAGAAACTTGATAAGGTAATCCTTGCGGGTGCCTTTGGAAGTTACATTGATAAAGAATCAGCCCTTACCCTCGGAATGTTTCCTGATTGTGATATAAAGAATATCTATGCGGTAGGTAATGCTGCTGGAGATGGTGCAAGGATGGCCCTTATTAACAGGGATAAGAGAATAGAGGCAGAGGAGAGGGCAAGGTGGGTAGAGTTTGTTGAGATTGCTATTGAGCCAGAATTTGAGAAGGAGTTCATGATGGCAATGCATATCCCTCACATGAAGGACCCATTTCCTAATCTAAAGGCCCTCCTTAAGGAGGCAAACATACCTGTGGAGATAAAGGGTTGACAAAGGTAACGATAAGGCCTGGCATATGCGGATTAAATACTGTTGTAATAGCCGAAAAGGAGAAAAAGAAGGTCAGGCTTACCATTGTAACAGACTGCGATATGGTAAGGGCGATGGCAGAGGAACTTAAGGAACTTGATATTATGGCTACTTTTACAGGATTTCTTACCAATCCTGTATACAGGGCAGCCTCTAAGCACCTGAGGCATGTAACATGCCCTGTGCCCTGCGGGATATTAAAGGCCCTTGAGGTTGAGGCAGGTCTTGCCCTGCCAAGGGATGTGAGCATAGAGTTCCTATTGAGCAAGGGAGGAAAAGATGGCAAATCTTCTTGATGGAAGAAGGCTTGCAGATGACATAAAGGAAAAGGTTCGAAGGGAGGTGGAGCTGTTAAGAAATTCAGGCATTGAGGTTGGCCTTGCCATTATGATTGCTGGAGGAAATCCTGCATCAGAACAGTATCTTAAGGCTACTTTGAGTAGCTGTAAAAAGGTTGGGATTACTCCTTATGAATACAGGCTTTCAGGTGATGTCTCTATAAATGAGATCCTCAACACTATTCATTTTATTAATCAGAATGAAAAGATTAATGGTCTTTTAGTCCTGTTTCCTCTTCCGAAAAAGATAAATCCCAGAAGGGTAGTTAATTCGATCCTCCCTGAGAAGGATGTGGATGGTCTCGGTTCAATATCAATTGGTAGGCTTGCGGCCGAGGAATCAACCTTTCAGCTTTTCAGAGAAAGACTTGATATCCGGAATGACTGCGAGCCCTATATCTCTGCCTTTTTGCCCTGCACGCCTTTTGGGGTTATAAGACTCCTTGAGTATTATCATATCCCTATTAAAGGAAGACATGTGGTTGTTGTTGGTAAAAGCCTTGCAGTAGGCAAACCCCTTGCCCTTATGTTTCTTGCAAAGGAGGCTACTGTAACAGTCTGTCATAAGGAGACACCTGATATATCTTTTCATACAAAAAGTGCAGATATCCTCTGTTCTGCCACGGGTGTGCCTCATTTAATTAGAGAGGAAATGGTTAAAGAAGGAGCGGTAGTTGTGGATATAGGGATAAATGTATTGAATGATGGAAGGATTGTAGGTGATGTAGATTTTGAGAATGTTTCGAAAAGGGCCTCTTACATAACACCTGTGCCAGGTGGAGTAGGACCTGTTACAATTGCCATGCTCCTTGAAAATACCGTAAGGTCTGCAAAAAGGACAAATATATTAAAGACTCCCTTTATGATGGCAGTTTAACTATGGATATTCATAGAGAGGTTTTTATATTTATTCCTGAGATTCTTCAGGGCCTCTTTTACCTTGGCTCTTTAATAGCTATTATTATTTTTCTTTTAGGTTCTTATTTAAGGATAAGGCTATGGTTCAGGGCTCCTGCAGAAGAAGAGTCTTTAAATCAAAATCCTCTGGAATTCTTATTGAAAGGCCTCTTTTATCTCTTCTCTCCAGAATGCCTTTTTGCAAGAAGGGTCTTTTTGAGAAGTCCATTAAGGGCCTTGATGCTTATACTTGTTTACTGGGGATTCCTCATCCTCTTTGCAGGCACCATAGTTGTTGCTATTGACCACTATCTTAAGGCTGGTATCCTCAGAGGAAATATCTATCTTGTTTTTTCCCTTATTCTTGATGCAGGGGGTATCGGTCTCTTAATCGGGACTGTCTTTTTTATTTCAAGAAGGCTTTTCTTAAAGAAGGAGGTCCTCTCAGGATGGTATGACCTGTCTGTCCTTTTCCTCTTCCTGATTATAGTTATAAGTGGATTTTCTGTTGAAGGGATAAGGCTTGCTATAACCCAGAGGTCTGACCTCTCACCTGTTGGAGTGCTCTTTTCTGCCCTTTTTCAGGGAGCCAGTGAATCTTTATATTTAATCTTCTGGTTCATTCATGTCCTTTCAGCCCTTTGCTTTATTGCCTATATTCCCTTTTCAAAACAATTCCACATGTTTGCCTCTCAGATTACGACAGTCCTTTCCATTGAGAGAAGAGAAAGATTAAAGGAGCTTGTCCATGACTGAGAAGAAATATTCCTTTACAGAAGGACTTTCAAGGCGACAGTTAGTTGAACTCGATGCCTGCACAAGGTGCAGTGAGTGCCTTAAGTGGTGTCCTGTACAGGAGGTGACAGGCAGAAAGGAGATATCTCCT
>DAISHO010000039.1:0-11324 GCA_036822495.1 Thermodesulfovibrionales bacterium | reverse complement strand
CCTAACGCCTAAAGCCTATAGCCTAAAGCCTATTTGAGGCCTTATGCCCTCTTTATATAACTCGCACCTGAAAGGGTCTTTCCCATATTCGTCTCCTTCCATCAATGCCCTGTATCTACAACCACCTCTGCAGGCATCTATATGTCTGCAGTTGCATTTCAGTTCCTTCATTTTTACAGGTTTTATCCTTTTCCAGCACTCCCTCAGTCCATCTTCTATCTTTCCAACAGGCCTTTCACCATAGAAGGTGCATTTTGCTACCCTTCCGTCGGCCATTACCGCCATGAGATGGAGTCCGCAGCCAAAACCTTCAATGGAGGAGTGGAGTCCTCCACCAAAACCATACCTCAAGAACCTTCCTGCCTCCTGAGGACTTAACTGGAATTCAGGGTTTTCCTTCAATCTTCCTGTTACACAGGGAACATCAACATTCCACTCCTTTACACCAAGGGCTTTAAAAAGCCTTTCCATCTGCTCAAATTCATCAAGATTATACCTGTGAACCATTGTTGCTATTGCCACATCAAATCCCTCCTTTATGGAGAGTTCAACAGCCTTTATAGCCCTCTTAAAGGTGCCCTTTCCCCTTAATAAGTCGTGGCCTTTTTCGAGACCATCTATGCTTATCTGGAGCTCCTCAACATTAAGGTCTTTGAGGATACGGGAATTAATCAAAAGGCCATTTGTAAAAAGGACCTTCCTGAAAGAGAATTCAGGCAGGATATTATTTAATTCCTTGAATCTTGAATGAAGGAGGGGTTCTCCACCCGAAAGGAGCAATCTAATGCCCTGAATCTCCTCGAACTCCTGAAGGACAGTCTTTATCCTTTCGAGGGATAACTCAACAGGAATTTCTGCTATGTAGCAATGTCTGCACCTTAGATTGCATGCTGTTGTAATCTGGAACTCAAGGTATCTTAGAGAGGGTTCTGGTGATTTAACAAGAGGTGGCCTTTTTATAATTGTCCTTTCAGGTGTCAAAAGACCTTCCTTAACACAGTAGTCTGTAAAATCATTCTCCTCTGATTCAATGCCATTATAACCTGCCTTTAAGAATTCAAAGGCCTTCTGGTCAAGCTCATAAAGCTCATCCTTTTTTATATGATAAACAGAGGGTGTTTCGAGCCACTTAAGGCAGGCATCTTTTGATAAATAAAATTTCATAATATTCATTTTAACAATTTTATGGTAAAATTATAAAAATGAGCCTTTCAGAAATAAAGGAGCTGGCAAGGAGGTTCAGCCCGGAGGAGATCGAGGGCTGTATAACCAGGCAACTCGAGACAGGTGAGAATATCTGCTTAAGAGATGAATCTACTGAAAGGATTATTAATGAACTTTCCAAGGCAAGATTTATTCGGGATCTTATGGACAAGGGTTACAGCCTTGCTGATGCCCTTAGAGAACTTGCAAGGAGGATAAGGCAGATCCAGTCTTTTTCTAAATCCTGATTTTCAGGATTAAAATCTCAAAGAAGGAGGGAGCCATGAAGAGCATAAGTCTTATAGCTCTGGCCCTGTTCGGTATTGTGTTTGTAGTTACTATGGCTTATGGAGAAGGTAATATTGAAAAGGGAAAGGCCCTTTTTAATGACCCAAAACTCGGAACAACAGGGAAGTCCTGCGGTTCCTGCCATCCTGATGGAAAGGGTCTTGAGCAGGCAGGGACAAAAAAGGAATTTAATATTATGGGAAAGAGCCAGAAGTCCCTTGAAGAGGCCGTTAATTTCTGTATAGAGAAGGCCCTTAAGGGAAAGGCCCTTGATCCAAAAGGAAAAGATATGGCCGATCTATTGGCCTATATCAAGTCCCTTTCAGGAAAGGCAGCTCCAAAGAAAAAGAAGGCAATAGAGGGTTGTTAGTAACAAAAGGGGAGGAAAAGCCTCCCCTTTAATTTTTTAAAATGGATTACTCTGTTAAAATTTGTGGTGAAGCTGGTCAGGGAATCCAGACCATTGGAGAGACCCTGGGCATGGTATTCTCCCATACAGGTTATTATGTATTCACCCATCAGGACTATGAATCAAGGATCAGGGGAGGCCATAATTTTTATCAGATAAGGTTTTCTGATAGACCTATTTCTGCATCAAGAAAGTATATTGATATCCTTATTTCACTTGACAGAGAAGGCATCATACTTCATGAAGAGGAACTTAATGAGAACGGGATTATCGTATATGACTCTAGGGCATTGAGATATACCCCACAAGAAAATAAGCCAGGTTATTTTGATATTCCCTTTGAAACTCTTGCTATAGAGCACGGTGGTAATAAGATTATGTCAAATGTTGTTGCTGTTGGTGCAGTCCTTGGCATGCTCGGAATGGACATCCATGTATTGCTTTCCATAATCAAGGATACCTTCAAGAAAAAAGGTGAGGCCATTGTCAAGGCAAATATAGATTCAGCCATGGCTGGCTATGACTATGCGTCAAAGAACTGTCCGAGATGTTCTTTTGTTATGACCACAAAAGCGTCTCCAAAGACCCTTATAAATGGAGTAGAGGCAATAGGTATGGGTGCGATAAGTGCTGGCTGTCAGTTCTACACAGCCTATCCAATGACTCCTTCAACAGGCATATTGAATTTTATGGCTGAAAAGGCCCTTGAATATGGAATAGTTGTTGAACAGGCAGAAGATGAGATAGCTGCAATAAATATGGCTATTGGGGCGTCCTTTGGTGGCGTGAGGGCAATGACAGGAACATCAGGTGGTGGCTTTGCCCTCATGGTTGAGGGTCTTTCCCTTGCAGGGATGACAGAGACTCCTGTTGTTATTGCTTTGGGTCAGAGACCAGGCCCTGCGACGGGATTTCCCACAAGAACAGAGCAGGCAGACCTTAACTTTGCCCTTTATACTGCCCATGGTGAATTTCCGAGGATACTCTTTGCACCCGGCTCGCCTCAGCAGGCCCTATATCTTACAAACAAGGCCTTTGACCTTGCAGAGAAATACCAGGTGCCTGCAATTATCCTTTTTGACCAGTATCTTGCTGATTGTGAGTGGACCTATGATAAAATCGAGACAGATAAACTTATCTACAGAGACTACAGACTCAGGTCCGATGCCTTAAAAACAATGAAAGAATACAAAAGACATGCCTTTACTGATAATGGAATAACTCCTCTTGCTATCCCTGGTGCTTCAGAACACCTCGTTGTAACTGATAGTGATGAGCATGATGAAGAAGGTCACATTGTTGAAGATGCTGAGACGAGGATAAAGATGGTGCAGAAGAGGTTACTGAAAAAACTTCCTCTTCTTCAGAAAGAGATAAGTCCCCCCATTCTTTACGGAGATAAAAGGCCAGAGATAGTTATAGTATGCTGGGGTTCAACCTTTGGGGTTGTAAAGGAATGTGTTGACCTATTAGAAGATAAAAGGATTGCAATGCTTCACTTCAGCGAGATATGGCCTTTCCCTTTGAAGGAGAAATTTGATTATGTAAAGCTCCTCGAAGATGCAAGGCTCACCATATCTGTAGAGCACAATGCAACAGGCCAGTTCGAAAGGCTCCTCAGAACCGAGACTGGATACAGGGTGAATCAAAGGATTAATAGGTTTGATGGAAGACCTTTTACAGTTGATGAGTTATCAGATAAGATTCTCGAGATTCTGGGATAGTCTGTAGAAGTTACAGTTCAGGTTCTACATTTTTTACAATAGCCGTAAATCTCGAGTTTGTGCCTCACAGGTTTAAAGTCATTCTCTTCAGCAAGTTTATTCTGAAGTTTCTCAATGTTCTCATCCACCACCTCTATGAATCTACCGCACTTAAGGCAGATAAGGTGGTCATGATGTTCTCGCATGTGCATCTGTTCGTATCGGGTCTTACCTTTACCGATCTTTATCTCTTCAGCCAGACCTGCTTCAAGAAGGAGATTGATATTTCTATGGACAGTGGCATATCCAATAGAGGAGTCCTTTTTCTTTACCCTGTCAAAAAGTTCATCAACAGTTATGTGGCCACCTGCGGAGAGAAAGGCATCCAGAATCTCCTCTCGTTGTTTTGTATTCCTGAGGCCCAGCCTTTTGATATATTCCCTGAAGATTCTCTTTGCTTCTTCCTTGCCCAGATTTTCACCCCATTAAACTGAAAATGATAACTAATTTCAACACATAAATAGGGGATTTGTCAAGTCTTGAATTTTTTATATGTTTTGAGGTATGCTTTTTTCATGGAAATTACAAGAGAAATAGACTATGCAGTAAGATGTATCTTATCATTATCTTATTCACCTGATGAGGTGAAGGGAGCATCTCAGATTGCAAAGGAGATGAATATCCCTGGACCTTTTGTTTCAAAGATCCTCCAGAAGCTTTCGAAAAAGGGTCTTGTTATTCCCATAAGGGGAGTGAAGGGAGGTTTCAGGCTTGCCAAGAAACCAAAAAATATATCTCTTCTTGATGTTATTGAGGCTATATCAGGACCAATACCTGTTAATATATGTGTGATTGATTCCAAGAGTTGTGATAGAATCAAGAGATGTACAGTTCATCCTGTCTGGGTAAGGATTCAGAAGCTCCTGAATAGAGAACTTGCCTCTGTAGATTTTAAAAAGCTTGTTAATGGAAAAGTATAGTGAGTCTTTAAAGGTTAGTCTTTTGTGAAAGAGGACCTTGTAAATACAAGTATTGTTAAGGGATGGTTCAGGTGGGGCTTTTTCTGGGCAATTGTTGCCCCACTCATAGGAATTATCCTTTCTTTAAAGTTTAATTTTCCTGACTTTTTGAGCAACGAATATCTCCACTTTGGTCGCTTGAGGCCAGTCCATGTAAATGGTGTAATACTCGGATTATTTTCCTCTCTTTTTTTTGGTCTTCTTTATTATATGGTTCCAAAACTTACAGGTATAAGAATTCACAGAGAGGAGTGGTCTGGCTATGCTATATGGCTCTGGAACCTGAGCCTTGTTGCGGGCTCAATAAGTCTTCTCCTCGGTTACAACAAAGGTCTTGAGGTAGCTGAATTTCCAAACCCCGTCCCGGCTGGTTTTATATTATCCCTCCTTATAATCACCTATCAGATTCTTGTTACAATATCGAAGAGAAAAGAAGAGAAGATATATGTCTCCCTCTGGTATATAATTGCTGCCCTTGTCTGGACAGGCCTGAACCTTACCTTTGGAAATCTCATACTTCCCTATGCAGGTTCAGGTGTAAGTAATGCTGCCCTTCACGGCCTTTTTATTCATTATGTTGTTGGTCTGTGGGTTACACCAGCAGGGCTTTCGGTTATCTATTTCTTTTTGCCAGCGTCTGCAAGGGCTCCTCTTTACAGCCATAAGATATCCCTTCTCGGTTTCTGGAGCCTCGCTTTTTTCTATCCCTTTGTAGGTATTCACCATTATCTCTTAAGCCCTATCCCTGACTGGACTGAAACCATAGCAATAGTAACGAGTATGATGCTTATTATTCCTGTCTGGGCTGTTGTAACAAACTTCTTCGGGACATTAAAGGGAAACTGGTCAAAGTTTCAGACTGATATTACCGTTAAGCTCCTTATCTTTGGTGCTGTGATGTATTTTATAGGAAGCACTCAGGGTTCATTTGAGGCATTAAGGGGTCTACAGAAACCAACCCACTTTACAGATTTTGTTATAGCCCATGCCCATGCAACTGTCTTTGGTGGATACATAGTCTTTGCCCTTGGAGCCTGTTATTATGTCTGGAAGAAAATAAATGGAGATGGTTCTTATAATGAAAGGATTGCCCTGTGGAGTACCTGGATGATAATGTCAGGCATTACAGGAATGGTTATTGTTCTTTCAATTCAGGGTCTTGTTCAGGGAACAGAGTTGATTACAGGAGCAGAATTTATTGACAGCCTTGTAACAATGAAACCCTACTGGCTATTAAGGACAATTACAGGTATAACTATGGATATTGGTATTGCCCTTGTAGCAATAAATCTACTCAGGTACGGAAAAAAGGTATGAGGACTGTAAAGACCATAGCACTTATTGCAGGTGCTGGCTTTTTTTTCCTTGCTGTTTTTATTCAGGGAATAATCCCTTATTTATTTAAGGAGATAAGGATCCAGAAGGTTACAAAGATGGTGAGGACATCCCTTGGTACTCTTCAGGAGTTAAAGGCAGATCCTCTTCCTTATGATGGTGTTATTGAAAAGGGCAGAAGGATTTATATAAGAGAAGGGTGCTGGTACTGCCATTCAATGTACGTAAGACCTTTGCAATCAGAGGTCATAAGATGGGGTCCAATTTCTGAATTCGGTGAATATTCCTATGACCTTCCTCATCTTTTTGGAACAAGGAGGATTGGTCCAGACCTCACAAGGATAGGTGGTAAGTACGGTGATGACTGGCATATTGCCCACTTCTTTAATCCGAGGATGATAGTTCCTGATTCTATAATGCCACGATTCACCTGGTTCTTTAAAAAGGATACGAATGGTAGATATGTCCTTAATGATGACGGTAAGGCAATTTTAGCCTTTATACAGTCAAGGGGTTTATCAAAAGGAAGGTGGCGTGATGAATTCCCATACCAGACATTCCTTCAGGGTTCATCGTCTGTACAATCAAGATTCTCAGTAGAAAATGGCAAGATGGTTTATCTCAGGAGGTGCGCAGGCTGTCATGGAGAAAAAGGGGATGGAAAAGGAGTAGCATCAGATTTCTTTACAATAAAACCCAGGGATTTCACATCAGGAACATATAAATTCAGAAGTACACCTTCAGGAAGTCTGCCTCTTGATGGAGACATCTATAGGACTATCTCAGCAGGGATAAGGGGAACTGCCATGCCAGCATGGTATGTCCTTTCTGAGCAGGAGAGATGGGATGTGATAAATTATATAAAATCCTTTTATCCTGATTTTAAGACCACACCACCTGATCAACCCATCTTTATCCCCCAACCACCTTCTCCTACAGAGGAGATGGCCAAAAAGGGCAGAAAGATCTTTGAGGAACTTAAGTGCTGGGAATGCCATGGGATGGAGGGCAGGGGAGACGGTGAAAAGGCAAATACCCTTAAAGATGACTGGGATAATCCTATCAAGCCTACAGATTTCACAAAGGGTATATTCAAAAGTGGTTCGAGGCCTGAGGACCTTTATAGAACTATTATGACAGGACTGAATGGAACTCCTATGCCATCTTATATAGACTCCATACAGGTAATGAATGAGGATCCATGGGCGCTGGTCTATTATATCTTGAGTCTGTCTGCTGATAAGCCATGATTGAAGATATTGTGATAATAGAATTCATGGTAGCCCTTGCAATGGGGCTTGGTGCCTTATGTGTATTTATTTGGGCTGTAATAAGTGGTCAGATGGAGGGTGTTGAGGAGATAAAATACAGGGTTCTTGAAGGGGAGACGGAGGATGAAAGAAGATAAAGAGAGATATACTTCTGATATTGAGTCATATTACGGAACAATCCCTATATGGCTTATCTTAGTTATAATCACCCTTTTGCTCTGGGCAGTCTACTATGTTATAGAATACTGGGGTGGTCTTGGCCCCGGGATTAACTGAGGAGGTGTGTTATGAAAAGACTCTGTCTTCTGGTTTTGCCACTGGTTTTGTTGAGTATGTCAGTTGTACTTGCTTATGATGTGGTTGATGTGAAGGATGGTGGGGCTATCAAGGGCAAGGTAAAGATTACTGGCAATATACCTCCAGATGAGACAGTCAAAGTCACAAAGGACAAACAGCATTGTAGTGAAACCCTTCCAAGGGAGAAGTATGTTATAGCAAAGGATGGTGGGATTAAGAATGTTGTTATATTTATTGAAAACATTACAAAAGGAAAACCCATCCCGCAGGAGGAGGTCCTGATTGATAACAAGCATTGTGCCTTCCACCCGCATGTACAGGTAGGAACGAAGGGCCAGACGCTCGTAATAAAGAATAATGATCCCATGCTGCATAATACTCATATCTACCTTGAAAAGAGGACTGTTTATAATTTTGCGTTACCAAAGACAGGTATGGAGATAAAAAAACCTATTAGACAGACAGGACTGATGACAGTAGAATGTGATGCCCATGACTGGATGAAGGGATATTTATATATAGTTGACCATCCTTATATAACAGTTACTGATGCGAATGGAAATTTCTCTATTAAGGACATACCTCCCGGGGATTATAAACTTATTATCTGGCATGAGGCCCTTGGACAACAGAGGAGGGATGTTAAGGTTACCACCAACGGAACGGTTGATCTAATAATAGAATATAAAAGATAAGGAGGGAAAGATGAAAAGGTCAATTTTGATAATTTTACTCCTGAGTATCTTTATTTCTTGCCTTATTTCTGAGCGTTCCTATGCGGTACCAAGTTTTGCAAGACAGACTGGTAAGTCCTGCAGTGGATGTCATACTGTATGGCCAAGGCTTAATATTACTGGAAGGGAGTTCAAGGTTACTGCCTATACAGATGTTGCAGAGGATTATCAGAGGATAGAGAAGGATACCCTTGACCTTCTCAGATATGGACCTCTTTCTCTCAGTATAATCACCCTTCCTTATACAAAGACTACAGGACAGAGGGCAGAGACTAATATCCCTGATGAGGTAGCCCTTTTTTATGCAGGAAGGATTACACCCGAGATAGGTGCGTTCATAGAGCCTATCCTAGCTCCAGAATTTGAGTTTGAATTTGCAAAGATAGCCTGGTATTCGAGGCTTGGTGAGCATACTATTGGTATTGTTGGTGGAAAGATGGATACCGGTGGAGCCGATCCGTACAATACCATCAGGTTCACAGCCTATCATACAATTAATATGCCAGCAATACTCGAAAGACAGGATAGCCTCTCAGGAGAGAAGGACCTTTTTTCCTTCTCATCAACAAAGAATCAGGGCATTGTCTTTAATGGAAGATTCTTCCAGACCCTTTATGGTGCAGTTGGTGCCTTCAGGGGTCATGAGAATAATGACCCTTGGGACCTCTTTGTTAGGCTTGCCGGAGAAACCCCTGTTGGAGCAGAGGCGAATCTGATGATAGGTGGATTTGTCTATAAGGGTAAAGAAAGGTATGATCATTCAGCAGATCCTACACCTGGGCCTGTGTATAAAAGTGATGTGAGAAGGTTCGGCATGGATGCCCAGTTCCAGATGGAATCAGGTCCCCATTCTATTGATGCTGTTGCCCTTTATATGAATGGCAAGGATGAAGACCTTGATGGTATCTCAGGTAATAGTATTGAGTTCAAGGGTTTTTATGTTGAGGGCTCATATTTTTATGAAAGAAAATACGGGATAACAATTGGATATGATTATGTAAGCTCTGATGACGACAACGAATTTGATAAAAAAGGACCAACCATAAATCTTTCATATCTACCATGGCTCAATACAAAGATAGCAATTGAATACAGCAAGTTTAGACTTGCTGATAATAAGGATGAGGAAGTGATCTCCCTGCTTGTTCATCTCTATTTTTAAGATTAACACGGAGGCAGGAACTTTCTGCCCCCTTATCCTTCATGGAATCTTCTACCCTTGCACTTCCTAATGCACTCAAGATTGAGAAAAAGGGATATCGAGGAGATATTAAGGTGTAGATTTTATGAAGGTAACAGGGTAAGTCTTCTTTATGGCGGTTTGGAGACTTTTAATTCAATAATGAATGTACTCAGTGACGCAAAGGAGCTTATATGTTTGCAATTTTATATCTACAGGGCAGATGAGACAGGTAAAAGGATTGCTGAATTATTAAAGGAGAAGATAAGGCAGGGTGTAAAGGTTTATCTCCTTTATGATCACTTTGGTTCTTTCGGGACCCCAGGGTCTTTCTGGAAGGAATTGAGGGATTCTGGAATAAACATAGGTGCATCAAGGCCCTTTAAATTTTCTGCACCATTAAAATATGTAAGAAGGGATCACAGGAAATTGATTATTATCGATGGAAAAAAGGCCTTTACAGGTGGTCTAAATATTGCTAATGAATACAGTGGATTTCATCTGAGGAAGAAGGAGCCGTGGCGTGATACAGGTGTATTTGTTGAAGGTCCTGTTGTCAGTCAGCTCCTTGAGGAATTCAGAAGGGCCTGGGAGGTCTGGACAGGAAGGTCCTTTGTTCAAGTCACTCCAGAGCCACTATGTTTTAGTGATGGTTATCCCTGTATCCCCATATTTGCCTCTTCTTTCAGAGGGAGCAGGAGATTCAGAAAGCTTCTTTATTACAGCATAAAGAATTCAAAGAGTTCTATATTGAGTACTATTGCCTATTTTGTGCCAGGAAGAAGGCTTCTTCATTCATTAATTAATGCAGCAAAAAGGGGTGTTAATGTGAGGCTCCTTTTGCCAGGCATCAGTGATGTGCCTGCTGCCTATTATGCTGGCAGGTCCTTTTACACAGCCCTTCTCAGGGCAGGGGTAAGGATTTACCACTATGAAGGGGTGGTGCTTCATGCAAAGAGCTATGTCTTTGATGGAAAGTGGAGTATTGTTGGTTCGGCAAATCTTGATGCCCAGTCCCTGAGGTGGAATGATGAGGGAAATCTTGGCATATGGAGTGAGGATTTCGGCAGGGAGATGGAGGAACTTTTTCAGGAAGATCTCAGGAGGTCAAAGGAGATACTTCTTGAAGATTGGATAAAGAGACCATTTACTGAAAAGATCAAGGAAAAGATCTTTGCTATCTTCAGAAAGAGGCTTTAATCAACAATCTTCAGGCTTATATCAACTGCTCCTGCTGAATGGGTGAGCATACCTACAGATATAAAATCCACACCTGTCTCTGCAATAGCCCTGACATTGTCAAGATTCACATTACCTGATGCCTCTATGAGGAGCCTTTGTGAATAGCCTTTTATATATCTTACTGCCTTTTTGATCTCTTCAATATCCATGTTATCAAGCATTATAATGTCTGCTCCTGCCTCAAGGGCCTCTTTTACCTCCTGCATGTCTTTTGTCTCAACCTCTATCTTAAGGAGGTGATGAAAGGCCTTGTTATTTTTGACAAGGTCTATCGCCTTTTTAATACCTCCTGCTGCCTTAATATGGTTATCCTTAATCAGCACTCCATCGAAGAGACCAAATCTGTGATTGAAGCCGCCTCCAATTCTTACTGCATATTTTTCAAGATACCTCATAAGAGGAGTGGTCTTTCTTGTGTCAAGGATCTTTACGCCTGTTCCTTTTATCCTTTCAACAAATCTCCTTGTAAGGGTAGCAATACCAGAAAGCCTTTGAAGGATATTCAGGCCCGTCCTTTCGCAGGTGAGTATGGTGGCTGTCTTTCCATTGATCTCTGCAATGGTTTCACCTTTTTTTATCTCAGAGCCCTCTTCTTTCAGGATATGGAATCCTATATCTTTATCATAAAGGAGGAAGAGCTCTT
>DAISHO010000038.1:0-11349 GCA_036822495.1 Thermodesulfovibrionales bacterium | reverse complement strand
TTTTAAATGTAGAATGAGGTTATTCGAGCTTCTGAGAGGTATATTAAGGTCATGAGAGGTTATTTAACAAGTTACATTAAGGAGTCGCCTTTTGTGCTTTATCGGCCTCATGCCCTTTTAAGATTTATCTTTGGACAGAAGTGCATTAGAGAATGTCTGAAAAAGAACTGATCAGAAATTTTTCAATTATTGCCCATATAGATCATGGCAAATCAACCCTTGCTGATAGGCTTCTTGAATTTACTGGAACTATACCAAAGAGGGTAATGGTAGAGCAGGTTCTTGATTCAATGGATCTTGAAAGGGAGAGGGGTATAACAATTAAGGCCCATACTGTAACCCTTAACTATACAGCAAGGGATGGAAGAACCTATAAGCTTAACTTAATAGACACTCCAGGACATGTAGATTTTTCTTATGAGGTCTCAAGAAGCCTTGCTGCCTGCGAAGGCTGTCTTCTCGTTGTTGATGCAACCCAGGGTGTGGAGGCCCAGACTATAGCAAATGCCTACCTTGCCATGGAAAATAACCTTGAGATAATACCTGTTATCAACAAGATAGACCTGCCGTCTGCTGAGCCCGAGAAGGTGAAGGCCCAGATAGAGGATATCCTTGCTATTGATTGTTCCGATGCTATCCTTGCCTCTGCAAAGGAGGGTATAGGGACTGAAGAGATACTTGAGGCAATTGTTAAGAGGATTCCTCCGCCAAGGGGTAGTATTGATGCTCCACTAAGGGCACTTATATTTGATTCATGGTATGACAATTACCAGGGTGTAATTGTGGTGGTGAGGATTTTTGATGGAACCCTCAGAAAAGGAATAAGGATAAGGCTTATGTCCAATAATAAAGACTTTGAGGTCTCTGAGGTTGGCATACTAACACCGAAGCTCAAACAGACAGATTCACTTTCTGCTGGTGAGGTTGGATATGTCATAGCAGGGATTAAAAATGTGGCTGACACAAGGATTGGTGATACTATTACAGAGGCCTTGAGACCAGCGGCTGAACCCCTCCCGGGCTTTAAGGAGATAAAACCTATGGTCTTCTGCGGCCTTTATCCAACAGACTCAGAACAGTATGAACCTCTTAAAGAGGCACTTCTTAAGCTCAAGCTTAATGATTCATCCTTTATATTTGAACCAGAATCATCAAGTGCCCTTGGATTTGGCTTCAGGTGTGGATTCCTCGGATTGCTTCACATGGAGATAATAAAGGAGAGGCTTGAAAGGGAGTTTGGTCTTTCTCTTATAAGTACAGCTCCAACAGTCGTTTACAGGGTAATAGATGAAAAAAACAATGAACTATACATTGATAATCCCTCAAAACTTCCCCAGAGGTATAAATCTATTGAGGAGCCTTATGTAAAGGTGACTATATTCACGCCACAGGAGTTCATAGGTCCGATTCTTGAGCTATGTCAAGAAAAGAGAGGAGAACAGAGGGAATTTCATTATATAGGAAAAGAAAGGGTAATGGTTGTATATGACATTCCCCTCAATGAGATACTATGGGATTTTTATGATAAACTGAAATCTGTATCAAAGGGATACGCCTCCATGGATTATGAGTTTATTGGCTACAGGCCCTCTGAGCTTGTAAAACTTGATATATTACTAAATGGAGAGATGGTCGATGCCCTTTCCTTGATTATCCATAAGGACAAGGCTTATTATAGAGGACGACAGATCGCAGCAAGACTCAGAGAGACCATTCCAAAACAGCTTTTTGAGGTAGTTATACAGGCTGCTATTGGCAGCAGGGTAATAGCAAGGGAATCTATAAAACCACTCAGGAAGAATGTCCTTGCTAAGTGTTATGGTGGAGATGTGACAAGGAAGAAGAAGCTTCTTGAAAAACAGAAGGAGGGTAAAAAGAGGATGAAGCAGGTTGGAAAGATAGAGGTGCCGCAGGAGGCCTTTTTATCAGTTCTGAAGGTGGAGGGATAGATTGAAGACAAAGAAGCAGATATTTAAAGAATATCTTGAGGCTATAATAACTGCCCTCTTGATAGCCCTTATTATAAGGGCCTATGTTGTCCAGGCCTTTAAGATCCCTTCTGGCTCCATGATACCAACCCTTCTTGTTGGAGACCATCTCCTTGTGAATAAATTTATCTACGGGATAAAGATACCTTTTTCTGATAAAAGGATTTTGGTCTTCAAAAAACCCCAGAAGGGTGATATTATAGTATTCAGATATCCTGAGGATCCAAGCAGGGATTTTATCAAAAGGGTTATAGCCGTAGAGGGAGATGTGGTGGAAGAAAGAAACAAGGTCGTTTATGTAAATGGTCAGCCCCTTAAGGAACCTTATGTTCAGCATACAGACTCAAGGGTCAAGAGCCCCTTTGAGCCGAGGGACAATTTTGGGCCTTATATTGTGCCCAAGAACAAGTTATTTGTTATGGGTGACAACCGTGACCAGAGTTATGATAGCAGATACTGGGGATATGTTGACCTGAAGGATGTGAAGGGTAAGGCATTGATAATATACTGGTCCTGGGATAGCGAAAAGAACATGGTCAGATTTAACAGAATAGGGAGGCTTATAAAATGAAGGTCTTTAAAGCCTTACTCTGTCTTGCTATCTTTGTCCTTATCGTATATTCAGGTATCGAGCTTGGAAGACCCTATTACAGATATTATGCCTTTAAGGCAAAGGTTGAAGATATCTCAAGGTTTGAGGAAAATGCTGACAAAATACTTCCAGCAGTAATGGAACAGGCTCAGGAGATAGGTATCCCCATAACAGAAACGGATGTTATTATCTCAGGCTCTAAGGGCAGATATGCTATAGAGACATCATGGACAGAAACGGTTAATCTCTTTGACATTTATGAACAGAATTATAATTTCCAGATACAGGTAGGCAAATAGATGTTCACAGGCATTATCATAGAGCTCGGCAAAGTCCTGTCCATAACAAAGACAGGCAGTGTCAGCAGGCTCTATGTAGAGACAGGCCTTGCAAAGGAGTCTTCCCGAGGTGACAGCATTGCTGTAAATGGAGTCTGTCTAACTGTAGCTGACATAAAGGATAAAAGCCTTGGCTTTGACCTTTCTGAAGAGACCTTGAAGGTAACAAATCTGGGTGGTCTTAGGCCAGGGGCAAAGGTAAACATAGAACCTGCCATGAAATCTGGAAGTGCCTTTGGTGGCCATATTGTAACAGGGCATGTGGACTGTATTGGTGTTATACGCTCGAGGCATGATAGAGGAGAGACCATATATCTTGAGGTGTCAGCACCTCAGGATTTCATGAAATACCTTGTGCCAAAGGGCTCTGTAGCTGTAGATGGAATCAGCCTTACAGTTGTGGAGGTCTTCAGGGATTATTTCACACTTCTCATAATTCCCCATACCGCAAGGATAACCACCCTTGGTTTTAAGACCAGTGGTGACATAGTAAATCTCGAAGCTGATATAATAGGTAAGTATGTAATTAGGTATCTTGGAGTCTATTCTCTACACTCAAAGAGTGTAAGTCTTGCTGATTAGGAGGGATTTATGGAATATAAATTCAATACAATCGATGAGGCTATAGAGGAGCTTCAAAAGGGCAGGATGATTATACTCGTTGATGATGAGGACAGGGAGAATGAAGGCGATCTATGCATGGCTGCTGAAAAGGTGACCCCAGAGGCTATAAACTTTATGGCAAAGTACGGGAGGGGATTGATATGCCTAAGCCTTACTCCTGAAAGGGTAGAAGAATTGAAACTTCCGATGATGACAGATGAAAACTCCTCACCATATGGGACTGCCTTTACCATATCTATTGAGGCAAAAAGAGGGGTCACAACTGGAATATCTGCCCATGATAGGGCAAAGACTATACTCACAGCTATTGACCCAAAGACAAGGCCAGAGGACCTCGCCAGGCCAGGACATGTTTTTCCCCTCAGGGCAAGGCCTGGTGGGGTTCTCCAGAGGGTAGGTCATACAGAGGGTTCTGTAGACCTTGCAAGACTTGCGGGTCTTTATCCTGCAGGTGTTATCTGCGAGATAATGAATGACGATGGCACCATGGCAAGGGTTCCTGAATTAATGGAATTTGCTAAAAGGCATAATCTAAAGATAGTAACAATAAAGGACCTTATCAAATACAGGATGAGGGCAGAGAGGCTTGTCAAAAGAATCGCTGTAACTAAGCTACCCACTGAATATGGTGATTTTACTGCAATAGGCTATTCAAACCTTGTGGATTCCAATGTGCATATAGCCCTTGTAAAGGGTGAAATCAACCCTGATGAGCCAGTACTTGTAAGGGTCCATTCAGAATGTCTTACAGGCGATGTCTTTGGTTCGAAAAGATGTGACTGTGGGGAACAACTTCACAAGGCAATGGAGATGATTGAAAAGGAGGGCAGGGGTGTAATTCTGTACATGAGGCAGGAAGGCAGGGGTATAGGTCTTGAAAATAAACTCAAGGCCTATGAACTTCAGGACAGGGGCCTTGATACAGTGGAGGCGAATATTCAACTGGGATTTAAACCTGACCTCAGAGACTACGGGATAGGAGCCCAGATACTGGTTGATCTTGGAGTAAAAAATATGAGATTAATGACAAATAATCCAAAAAAGATAGTGGGACTTGAAGGTTATGGTTTGAAGGTTGTTGAGAGGGTCTCTATAGAGACAAAGCCTCATGATAAGAATCTCATCTATCTCAAGACAAAAAAGAAGAAACTCGGTCATCTTCTTGAAAATGTCTGACAAGGAGGAAAGATATGAAGGTCATCGAGGGTGAGCTTCAGGCAAAGGGTTTAAGGTTCTGCATAGTGGTGAGCAGATTTAATGATTTCATAACAGAGAGACTCCTTGAAGGTGCCAAGGATTGCCTGATAAGGCATGGTGCAGAAGAAAAGGATATTGATATAGTAAAGGTACCAGGTTCTTTTGAAATCCCTCTTGTAGCAAAGACAGTGGCAAAGAAAGGCCTGTATAATGCAATTATATGTCTTGGAACTGTGATTAGGGGAGCAACACCCCATTTTGATTATGTTGCATCAGAGGTATCAAAAGGGATTGCCCAGGTTAGCCTTGAAACAGGCTTACCTGTTGTCTTTGGTATTATTACAGCAGATAGTATAGAACAGGCTATCGAAAGAGCTGGTTCAAAGGCTGGCAACAAGGGATGGGATGCAGCACTCGTAGCAATAGAGATGGCTCAGGTTCTGAAGAAGATTTAGGTCATGAAGAGAAGGACAGCAAGGGAATGTGCACTTCAGTTACTGTTTCAATATGATTTTACCCACAAGATACCTGATAAAAGAGAACTCACTGAGTTCTGGTCTATAAGAAATGAGCCAGAGGATATCCGTAACTTCAGCGAAGAGATATTTTTTGGAACACTAAGGCATATTGATGAGATAGACAGGGTAATAGGTAGGATTGCAGAGCATTGGCATCTTGAAAGGATGGCTGCAGTTGATAGGAATATACTGAGATTAGCTACCTATGAATTACTCTATAGACCCGATATCCCTATCAGGGTTGCTATAAATGAGGCTATTGAAATTGCCAAGAAATACTCTTCAGAACAATCACCCTCCTTTATTAATGGGATCCTTGACAGGGTTGCTAAGGTTGTGATAGGCCAGAGGACAGAAGAGAATTTGCTCAAAAGACCCTGATGTTTGCAGTTATCTCAGATGTCCATGCTAATCTTGAGGCATTACAGGCTGTTCTGAATGATATAAAAATGCGAGGGATTTTAGATGTATTTTTCCTTGGAGATGCAGTAGGTTATGGGCCTAATCCTAAAGAAGTTGTTGAGATTCTTCAAAATATTTGCAAGGTAATGGTGGCAGGAAATCACGACCAGGCTGTTGTGAAGCCAGAGCTCGATTATTATTTTAATGACCTGGCAAGAGAGGCGATTAAATGGACAAGGACTGTCCTTGGTGATAAGGCAAAACAGATATTAAGGGATCTACCCATGAGCTATGTATTGAAATACAATGATATCGATATATTTTTTGTTCACGCCTCCCCAAGATATCCAGAGGAGTGGAATTATATCCTGACCCTTAGAGAGGCAGAGCTTAATTTCCATTATTTTAATGAAAGGATATGCTTCATAGGTCACAGTCATGTCCCATTTGTTATTGAGAGGTCTCGAGGAGAGGAACTTACAGTAAGAAGGGAGCTCCCTTACAGGTTGAGGAGAGACTGCAGGTACATTATAAATGCGGGTAGCGTGGGGCAACCAAGGGATGGAGACCAGAGGGCTTGTTATGTTATCTTTGATGAGAGTAAGATTGATATAATCAGAGTTCCCTACGACATACACCTGACCCAGAGGAAGATGAAGGATGCTGGTCTTCCTCTTCCTTTAATTGATAGATTGAGTAAAGGAGTCTGAGGATGATCGAACGCTATACAAGACCTGAGATGGGAAGGCTCTGGTCTAATCAGAACAAATTCCAGAAATGGCTTGAAGTAGAGATAGCTGTCTGTGAGGCCTGGGCAGAGCTCGGAGAGATACCCCCTGAAAGCCTTAAGACAATAAAGGAAAAGGCTGGCTTTGACCTTAAAAGAATTGAAGAGATTGAAGCAACAGTAAAGCATGATGTGATAGCCTTTCTTCAGTCTGTTGCAGAGAAGGTAGGGCCTGACTCGAGGTACATCCATAAAGGTCTTACCTCCTCTGATGTAGTTGATACAGCCCTGAGCCTTCTCATGAGAGAGGCAGCAGATATTATCATTGATGACATTAAAAACCTTCTTTCCCTCTTAAAAGAAAAGGCCTATCAATATAAAAATATCCCCTGTATCGGAAGGACTCATGGAGTCCATGCAGAACCCATGTCTTTTGGTCTGAAATTCTGCCTCTGGTATTCTGACATGAAGAGGAACCTTGAACGAATCATGAGGGCAAGGGATGGGATAAGCATAGGTAAGATATCTGGTGCTGTTGGAACATTCTCAAACATACCTGTTGCGATTGAAGAGAAGGTCTGTCAAAAACTCGGTCTTAAGCCAGAGCCGGTTGCAACACAGATAGTCCAGAGGGACAGACACGCAGAATATCTCTCAGCACTTGCAATAACAGCAGGCTCTATCGAGAAGATAGCTGTTGAGATAAGACATCTACAGCGGACTGAGGTCCTTGAGGCAGAGGAACCCTTCACAGAGGGTCAGAAGGGCTCATCAGCAATGCCTCATAAGAGAAACCCTGTTGGTTGTGAAAACCTTTCAGGACTTGCAAGGGTTGTCAAATCGAATCTCGTGGCAGGCCTTGACAATATAGCCCTATGGCATGAAAGGGATATCTCTCATTCATCTGTCGAAAGGGTTATCATACCCGACAGCACAATATTGATAGATTACATGCTGGCAAGGCTAACAGGCATCCTTAAAGACCTACAGGTATATCCTGAAAGAATGGTCGAAAATATCTCAAAAAGTTACGGGCTATATAATTCTCAGAGGATATTATTAATGCTTATAGAGAAGGGATTGACCCGTGAAGAGGCCTATAAATATGTCCAGAGGAATGCCATGGAGAGCTGGCGTCAGAAGAAGGATTTCAAAACCTTATTGATGAATGATAATGATGTCCTCAGATATCTAAGTCGTGAGGAGTTGGAAAGGGCTTTTGAATTTGATTATTATCTCAGAAACATAGACTATATCTACAAAAGGGTCTTCGGAGACTGAATATGCCTTTATATACTATTAAGGCTGTTGATCAGAAAGGTGCAAGATTCAGGGAAAAGATCGAAGCACCTGATATAAATTCTATAAAGGAGATCCTCAGAGAGAAGAACCTCATACCAGTAGAGATAAAAGAGGCATCAAGGAAGGTCTCTCTATTTAGAAAGATCAGTGAGAAGGATATACTTGCCTTTACTCAGGAATTAAGGAGCCTCCTCGAGGCAGGACTTGCAGTAGACAGGGCACTGAGGGTTCTTTCAGAACATTCAGCCCAACCATCTATGCGAGAGATTGTATCAAGAGTCTATATTGATATTGAACAGGGTCTTTCTCTCTCACAGGCTCTTTCAAAGCACAGGGAATTTTCTCCTGTATATATTAGCATGGTGAAAGCTGGCGAGATGGCTGGAAATCTCGAAGGCGCATTAAAAAGACTGGAGGACTTTCTCGATATAAGCATATCCACGAAAGAAGAGATAAAGGGTGCCCTTATCTATCCAGCCCTCCTTACCGGGGTAGGTTTTATTGCCCTGAGTATAATTGTATTTTATGTTATACCGAGATTCCGAAGGATGTTTGAAGAGCTCGGCTCTGTTATACCATTTACAACACAGTTAGTATTTTCAGTAAGCTCTTTTCTCTCTGCTTACTGGTGGGTATTTCTTGGAGGACTCATCTTAATATCTATTTTATTAAAGACCTATACAGCCTCACCTAAGGGAAGGGACTTTCTTGATGAGATAAAATTAAAAGTACCGATTCTCAGGGAAATCTTTATTAGACTCATTATCGCAAGATTTTCAAGAACCATGGGCAGCCTTTTGCAGGCTGGTGTTCCCCTTCTCGATTCCATTAGACTTGCGAGGGATGTGGCTGGCAACAGGATAATTTCAGAGAGGCTCAGACCCATTGAAGATGGTGTTAGAAAAGGGCGTGGAGTGGCATTGCCTCTTAAAGAAAGTGGTGCGTTTCCTCCGCTGATCTGTCAGATGATCTCGGTAGGAGAAGAGGCTGGAAGACTTGAAGAGACATTTCTTTCCATATCAGAAAGATACGAGAAAGAATCAGCAGCATATATAAAGAGGATTATCAGCCTCTTTGAACCTATGATGATAATAATAATGGGGACAATCGTGGCCTTTATAGTAATATCAATGCTTCTTGCTATATTCAGTATAAATGAGATGCCCATATAGAACTCAAGATTTAAGATGTAAAACTCATTGTTATCCGAAACAAATTTACTATGAGTTAAAAATAAAACTGATTTTAAAAAGCAGGTTTTCAGTATAATTTCAGGAGGTGCTTATGAACTCAGAATATTTACATTCAAGAGCTGAAAGGGGATTTACCCTTGTAGAGCTCCTTGTGGTGATGGTTATCCTCGGACTTCTTGCAGCCCTTGTTGTTCCAAGGTATGTAGCAAAGGAAAAAAAGGGGAGGTATCAGGCAGCAAGAGTCCAGATAGAATTGCTCGGACAGGCCTTAGATCAGTTCAGGCTCGATACGGGCAGGTATCCAACAACAGCAGAAGGCCTTAATGCCCTTATTTCAAATCCCGGGATTCCAGGATGGGATGGACCATATCTCAAAAAGGGTGTACCTCTTGATCCATGGGGGAGGCCGTATATCTACCAGAGTCCAGGGAACCACGGAGATTATGACCTTTTTTCTTATGGTGCTGATGGTGCACCAGGGGGTGAGGGTGAGAATAAGGATATTACAAGCTGGGAATAAGGGATTTACCCTTGTAGAGCTTCTTATAGTCTTTACCCTTGTAGTGGTATTTATGTCCACGGTCATTATAAATATCGGAAATCTCTATGATAAATTTATGTTAAGAGAATCCTGTCTTGGACTTGTAAGGACAATAAATCAGGCGAGGGCTATATCCATAGCAAAGAAAACTACCATAATATTAAGGATTGATGCAGAGACTAATTCCTACTGGCTTGAGCCTGTTTCAAAATTAAACATGGATGAAGAGATGAAATCTAAGAGGACAATCCTGAAAGATAGTTTTATGATAGAGGGTGAGAATATTATCTTTTCTCCTCTTGGTAGCAATACAGGAGGAACTATAAGGATAAAGGATAAGGATGGAAGGTCTTATATTATTTCCATTGACGGAAGCACATCAAGGGTATCAGTTGAAAAAAAGTAGGGGCTTTACCCTCATTGAGGTCATTGTAGCTCTTGCACTTCTTGGAATTACATTAGCATCTATAATGGAGTTATTTTCATCAAATCTAAAAGCCTCCAGGAGGACAACTGATTACACAGAGGCCTTTCTTTTGGCAACCACGCAGATGGAAATGACACTTTCAAAAAAGATTGAATCGGTTAGGGAGACAAATACCTTTGGTATATATTCAGTTACGAAAGATATAATACCACTGGAAATAGAATCTGATACAAAAAAATATGAGATCATTATTACTGTATCATGGGGTAATAACAGATATGAGTTGAGGACTATAAAGGTGGAAAGGGAGACTGAGGATAATGAAGATTAATAATAAGGGGTTTACCATTATTGAGATTATTATCGCCTTCACAATTGCACTCTTTATAGTCTTGCTTGTTTTCTCAGGTTTCAGACTCAGCATCCGTTCTTATGACAGGATTTCAGAGAAGGAGGAACTTTCCCAGAGGTTAAGGGTGATTCATAAAAGGCTTGGCTGGCTTATTAAGGGTATCTATCCATATAAAGACATAAATAATAAAACAGAGGACAAGCAGAGGATTTTTTTTGTTGGAAATAGTAACAGTATAGGCTTTGTAACTACATCAATAATACCTGAAACAGAAAGAATATATGATATCTCGGGTCTAAAATGGGTTTATTTATTTGTTGATAATGAAGGTCTTAAGGAAAGGGATAATATATTTTATATTGAGGATAATCTTGAATCTTCCTCAAGTGAACAGGATTTTACAGTTATTGATCCCTATGTTGAATCCATGGAGTTTGAATACTTTGATCAGGAGAACAAAGAGTGGTTAGATGAGTGGGATTCTGAAAAAGAAAATCTTCCATCTGCCATTAAAATCAAGCTGAGATTTGTTAAAGATGGAAAGACCTATGAAGTACCGGAGATGGTATTTTCTATAAGGGCCTCATCATTTAACCCTTGAACCGGTCTTAACCTCTCTTTCAGTAGTTATAATTGAAAGCCTTCCATCTTCATCTGAGGCAGCAAGGAGCATGCCCTGAGATTCTACCCCCATTAGTCTTGCTGGCTGAAGATTTGTTACAACCACTACTGTTTTTCCTATAAGCTCTTCGGGTGAATAGACCTTACCTATGCCAGCAACAATCTGCCTCACCTCACCTGAACTGTTTCTTTCACAACCGATATCAACCTTCATTACAATAAGTTTATTCGAACCCACGATCCTTCTTGCTTCGATGACCCTTCCTGTCCTTAATTCAATCTTTGAAAAATCCTCAATGTTAATCATAAGACCTCCATGAAATTCAGACTTTAAGATAAAATTTTGAATGAGCACGGGCCTATTTTTCAGGCTGAAAGCTTAAACATTTGAACAATCATAAATAATTTTATAATACCATACACTGCTGTCCAAAACAAATTGAGATAAGCTGTTTCAAAAACATAAGGCCTCAAATAGGCTGAAGCCTTATGCCTATTTTAAAAGGGCCTTTCAATTTATTTTGAAC
>DAISHO010000037.1:0-11477 GCA_036822495.1 Thermodesulfovibrionales bacterium | reverse complement strand
AACCTTCGGCAACTGTTAATTTCGCCACCAATTGTAGCCTATGGCCTGTAGCCTATAAGGGCCTATCGCCTGTAGCCTTAAGCCTTTTAAAAGAGGTTGAGGGGCTCATAGATTTTGGGCTCAGAAACTTTCTCTGGTTCTGGAGGACTCCCATGCTTCTTCAATGGAGGCGTGGTGTGAGAGGGCTTGAATATTGCACACTCTACAATATGCTCAAAGAGATGAGTGCACATCATCAGACAGAGGGAGAAGAGCTCATCGAACTTCTTCATCTTGTACAAACCTTTAAAATAAAAGCTATAAGGCTTCTTATACTTGAGAGACTGGAGATGCAGAAAGGGATAATAAATTATGAAAACTCAAGTAATAATGAGGTCCAGCAATTAAGGAGCGAACTCTTTGGGAAGACCAAACATTATGGAGGACTTTTCAAGGAGTTGATAGATAGAATTGACATGATTGTATTTAATTATTTAAAGAAGGAAATCATCAAGAACAGGTTATAATGAGCCCTTGTGCTTCAATGTAAGGAAATATTTTTATCGTGTTCGCTCGCTTGGCCCTTTATCTTAAAGAGAGGAGATTAATAGTTCTGGCGCGCCTGAGAGGATTTGAACCTCCGACCCTCGGCTCCGGAGGCCGATGCTCTATCCGCTGAGCTACAGGCGCTTAATTAATTATACATTAAAATCAGGTTATCAGGTTGACAGTAGTTTGGGACTCTGGTAGTTTATAATGAGGTTAGGTTATGGAGAAGGTAGTCTTAAGATTAATGGATGGCTCAACACTGAAGGGGTATGTGGAGAATTTTGCACCTTCAGATGACCTTGTTGAAATAAAGAAGCTCTCAGGTGAAAAGGAGGTTGTGCCCGTAGAGAGATTGAAGGCAATTTTTTTCGTAAAGACCTTTGAGGGTGATCCTGAGTATAATGAAAGAAAGTCCTTTTCTATCTCAGGTATAAGACTCAAACGGGTTTTTGTCAAGTTCAAGGATGGCGAGTCTATGACAGGTTATATTGAAGGAGAGATTCCGTGGCAAAAGGGGTTCTTCCTTGAGCAGGGCAAAAAGAACGGATTTTTCCTTCTTCCCACAGATGATAAGAGCAATAATATAAAAGTATATGTAGTGGCAAAGGCTGTTAAGGATGTCACACTTGTTGGTTGAGGAGGATTCATGGCAACTATCATGGAAGGCAGGACACTGGCTAATAAGATAAAGGAGAGGGTAAAGGAAGATGTTTTAAAAATTGGTGAAGAAGGTATAAAGGTAGGGCTTGGTCTTTTACTTGTTGGAGAGAATCCCTCAAGCGAGCAGTATCTCAGGGCAACCCTTAAGGCCTGTAATGAAACCGGGATTGTGCCTTATGAGTTCAGATTTTCTGATAATGTAAGCATGAATGAATTATTGAATACAGTTCAGGCTATAAATAACGATGAAAGGATTCATGGCCTTCTGGTATTTTTCCCTATACCGAGAAGATTAAATTCAAGAAAACTTGTTAATTCCATAATTCCAGAAAAGGATGTTGATGGTCTTGGCTCTGTTGCAATTGGTAAGTTTGCTGCCGAGGAATCAACATTCCAGCTTTATAAAGAGGGTTTTGACCCTGGCCTTGCAAAGCAGTTTGGATTTTTGCCGTGCACACCCTTTGGTGTTATAAGGCTTCTTGAACATTACAATATCCCTATAGAGGGAAGACATGCTGTTGTAATTGGTAAGAGCCTTGCAGTTGGTAAACCCCTTTCACTAATGCTCCTTGCAAAGGAGGCAACTGTCACGGTATGTCACAAAAAGACTTATGCCCTTAAGGATATCACAAGACAGGCAGATATACTTTGCGTTGCAGCTGGAAGACCGGGTCTTGTTACAGAAGAGATGGTGAAGGACGGTGCTGTTGTTGTTGATATAGGAATAAATGTCCTTCCTGATGGAAGGGTATGTGGTGATGTAGATTTTGAGAATGTATCAAAAAAGGCGTCATTTATTACACCTGTGCCAGGGGGTGTTGGTCCTGTCACTATTGCCATGCTTTTAGAAAACACTGTAAAGTCTGCAATGGCAAGGCTTTAGTCAGGCTACTTTCCTGCCCCCATCCCTTTCCTTTCTACAACTCCTTGAATTTACAAGTTTTTTAAGTATATTGACATGATTCATATCAAATGATATAATTAAAATAATTATAGGAGATTTGAGATGGTTGGCACTAAGGATTATTATAAGATTCTTGGAGTTGACAGGAATGCCTCTGATGAGGAGATAAAGAGGGCTTACAGGAGGCTTGCCAGAAAGTATCATCCTGACCTGAATCCTGGTAATAAGGAGGCAGAAGAGAAATTTAAAGAAATAAACGAGGCTTATTCTGTACTTGGTGACCCTGAAAAGAGGAAGCAGTACGACAGAGGCGAGACCTTTGATTTTACTGGCTTTGACTTCAGCAGGCCTGACTTTGCAGATGTTTTTGACTTTGGTTTTGGGGATTTCTTCGAGGATTTCTTCGGAAGAAGGGGTGCAACACCGAAGAGAGGAAGTGATATCATTACCAATGTAGAGATAACCCTTGAAGATGCTTATAGAGGAAGCACAAAACCAATTACATTTACAAGACATGTAAATTGTTCAAGATGTGGGGGCACTGGTGCTGAGGCATTGGAGGTCTGTCCTAACTGTAAGGGTGCTGGTACAGTTGGTAGTTCAAGAGGATTTTTTACATTCAGGCAGACCTGTCCTGCATGTAGAGGTACTGGGCAGAAGGTAACAAGGGTATGCCAATCCTGTAGAGGGTCTGGCAGAGTCGCTGTAACAGAGCATATAAATGTGAGGATACCTAAGGGAGTTGAGGATGGTCAGAGGGTTAGGGTAAGGGGGATGGGTGAGGCAGGTGAATATGGCGGCCCATCAGGTGATCTATACATAGAAGTAAAGGTGTTGCCTCATTCTATATTCAAGAGAGAAGGGAAAGACCTTTATGTAGAGGTTCCTGTTACATTCCCTGAGGCTGCTCTTGGCGCAAAGATAGAGGTTCCAACACTTGATGGAATAGCCCTGATGAATCTTCCACCTGGCACGCAGGGTGGACAGAAATTTAAATTAAAGGGTAAGGGCATGCCAGCAGGTCACGGTGGTCATGGAGACCTTTATGCAATTATAAAGATAGTTGTCCCTGAGAGGCTTTCTAAGGAGGCAGAAGAACTCATAATGAGGCTAAGCTCCCTTTATCCAGAAAATCCGAGGTCTAAAATCAAGAGATAATTCAGGAGGTAAAATAATGCGTGATAGAAGAAGGCCTCTATACATGATAAGGGTTGTAGCTGAGATGCTTAATGTCCATCCCCAGACTCTGAGGCTCTACGAAAGAGAAGGACTTATTGTACCTAAAAGGCTTAATAGATTTAGATATTATTCTGATGAAGATATCGAGCGTCTTCACTTAATTCTGAGACTCACAAGGGAGTTTGGTGTTAATAAGGCAGGTGTGGATATTATCCTGAGGTTAAGGAACAGGCTCACGCACCTCCAGGAACTTATGGAGGAGATGATGCTCTATTTAGATGATGATGTCAGAACAAGTTTTAGAAAAAAACTGGAGAGATTATTAACAGAGGAGGAATAAGATGAGACTTGACAGATTAACAATAAAAGCACAGGAGGCCCTTGAGAACGGCCAGAGGATTGCTGAACAGCACGGTAATCAGGAGCTTCAGGTGGAGCACCTGATGAGGGCCCTTCTCAGGGATAGTTCAGGTATAGTCTTCCGTGCCCTGTCTATGGCTGGTGCTGATATAAAGGCCATAGAGAAGGACCTTGACAGGGAGATAGATAAATTCCCGAAGGTTTCCGGAGCTACACCCCTTGGTCAGGTTTATGTATCTCCGAGGCTTAAGGCAGTCTTTGAAAAGGCCTTTGAGACTGCTCAGCATCTTGGGGATGAGTATGTGAGCGTGGAGCATCTTCTGATGGCTATACTTGAGGAAGGAGGTCCGTCAGCAAGGATACTCGAAAGATATGGTGCCTCAAAGGATAAGGTTATTAATGCTATTAAACAGATAAGGGGTGTCCACAGGGTAACAGACCCGAATCCAGAGGAGAAATATCAGGCTCTTCAGAGGTATAGCCGTGACCTCACAGAACTTGCCCGAAGGGGCAAACTCGATCCTGTCATTGGAAGGGATGAGGAGATAAGAAGGGTTATACAGGTTCTTTCAAGAAGGACGAAGAACAATCCGGTCCTTATTGGTGAGCCAGGTGTTGGTAAGACCGCTATTGTGGAAGGTCTTGCCCAGAGGATTGTTGCTGGTGATGTGCCTGAGACCCTCAGGGATAAGAGGGTTATTGCCCTTGATATGGGTGCCCTTGTGGCAGGCTCAAAATACAGGGGTGAATTTGAAGAAAGGTTAAAGGCCCTTCTAAAAGAGATAGAAGAATCAGAAGGAAAGGTTATCCTCTTTATAGATGAGCTCCATACCATTGTTGGTGCTGGTGCTGCTGAAGGAGCGATAGATGCCTCCAATATGCTAAAGCCCGCCCTTGCAAGGGGAGAGCTAAGGTGCATTGGTGCAACTACCCTTGATGAATACAGAAAACATATAGAAAAGGACCCAGCCCTTGAAAGGAGGTTCCAGCCTGTTTATGTGAAGGAACCTTCTGTGGAGGATACTATATCCATTCTGAGAGGCCTGAAGGAGAGGTATGAGGTTCATCATGGAGTGAGGATAAAGGATTCAGCTATTATTGCCGCTGCCCAGCTTTCTCACAGATATATAACTGATAGATTCCTTCCAGACAAGGCCATTGACCTCATTGACGAGGCTGCTGCCAAACTGAGGATGGAGATTGACAGCATGCCTGCTGAACTTGATGAGGTAGAGCGGAGGATTCGTCAGCTCGAGATAGAAAAACAGGCAGTAATGAAGGAGCAATCAAAAAATGCTCAGGAGATGCTTGAAAGGATTAATAAAGAAATATCAGAACTTTCAGCAAAGAGGGACGAGCTTAAGGCCCAGTGGATACAGGAAAAAGAGGTTATCCTTAAGATAAGGAGTTTAAAAGAGGAGATAGAAAGGACGAGATTCGAATCCCAGAAGGCAGAGAGAGAGGGTGACCTTACAAGGGCTGCTGAATTGAGATATGGCAGACTCATTGAACTCCAGAAAGAGCTTGAAAAGGAAAACCAGAGACTGAGGGATATCCAGTCCAGAAGGAAGATGCTTAAGGAAGAGGTCGATGAAGAGGATGTGGCAGAGGTTGTTTCAAGGTGGACAGGTATCCCTGTAAGCAGGATGCTCGAGACAGAGGTGCAGAAGTTACTTCACATGGAGGAGAGGCTGAGACAGAGGGTTGTTGGTCAGGATGAGGCAATTCAGGCTGTAGCAAATGCTGTAAGAAGGGCAAGGGCTGGTGTTCAGGATCCCAATAGACCAATAGGTTCCTTTATATTCCTTGGACCAACTGGTGTGGGGAAGACTGAACTTGCAAGGGCCCTTGCAGAATTTCTCTTTGATGATGAGAATGCCCTTATAAGGATAGACATGTCTGAATATCAGGAGAGGCATACTGTCTCAAGGCTGATTGGCGCACCTCCAGGCTATGTTGGTTATGAAGAGGGAGGTCAGCTTACAGAGGCTGTTAGAAGAAGACCCTATTCAGTAATACTATTTGATGAAGTGGAGAAGGCCCATCCAGAGGTCTTTAACCTGCTGCTACAGCTTCTTGATGATGGAAGGCTTACAGATGGTCATGGAAGGACTGTTGATTTCAGGAATACAGTAGTAATCATGACATCAAACATTGGCAGTACCCACATACAGCAGATAATAGAGGAGAGACAGAGGAGGCCGAGGGTTTACTGGGGAGGAGATAATGAGACAGAGCTCAAGGAGAAGGTCATGGAAGACCTTAAGGCCTTCTTCAGACCTGAATTCCTTAACAGGGTTGATGAGATAATCATCTTTAACCCTCTTACACCTGAAATGCTGAAGGAGATAGTGGAGATTCAGATAAAGAGAATGAAGAAATACCTCAAGGACAAACACATTGACATTGTACTCACAGAGAAAGCCAGGGAATACCTTGCTGAGAAGGGCTATGACCCTGTTTATGGAGCAAGGCCCCTTAAGAGGCTTATACAGAGGGAGGTGCTGAACCCCCTTGCAATGAAGCTCCTTGACAAGACTTTTGTTGAGGGTGATACTGTGGAGGTAGATTATGAAGATGGAGAGGTCCGGTTCAGAAGGGTTGTGGAGGCTGAATTCGTCACAACATAACAGTTGGTGGCAAGGTAACAGTTAAGTCAGGAAGCCTTTGGCTTCCTTAAACTGCCAGAGGCTTTAAGGCCTCAGGCAAAAAAGGAGGTATAACCATGTCCATTGTAAAATGGTCACCCTTTAAGGAACTTGAGGATATGAGGAAGGACATCGAGAGGATGTTTGAGGAATTCTTCGAGCCATTCCCAAGGAGGAGGCGTCGCTGGTGGAGCAGAGAGGGTATGGTTGTACCAAATATAGATATCTATGATAAAAAGGGTGAGGTTGTTGTTAAGGCAGAGCTTCCAGGTGTGGAGAAGGACAATATAGACATTACCATTACAAAGGACACCCTCACCATTAAAGGTGAGATAAAGAAGGACGAAGAGGTAAAGGAAGAAGACTACTATGCAAGAGAGATAAGCTATGGAAGCTTTGCCAGGACAATCGCCCTTCCTGTGGAGGTTGACTCTGAAAAGGCAAAGGCCACATTCAAAAACGGTATCCTCGAGATTGTCCTTCCAAAGAAGGAAGAGGCAAAGCCAAAGGAGATAAAGGTGGAAGTGAAGTGAGATAAAACAACAGGCATCAGGCCAAAGATGCAGAATAGGCTATAAGAATTTAGGAAAAACTTTTGAATTCTGCCGCCTATTGCCTCAGGCCTGATGCCTATCTTCAACCTCTCATCCAAACCTATCTTCGGCTAAAGCAGTAAGTTAGGTGCAAAGATTTAGTTATTCGGTGATTTACCCTAATCACTTCAGTAAACTGGTCTACTGCACTGATTATCCCTTAGGGCTTTTCAGGACTCTCCCTTTGATTACAAGGGCATCTCGTAAGAGAAGTAAAGTTTGAGCCCCTTCTCCTCAACATACTTTCTTACAGGTGGTGATGTTTGATAGGTTACAGCTATTAGAATCTTCTCCCCCTTAAGAAAAGGCTCTATCTTCTTTATAGATTTAAGAAATTCATCTACATCAGCCTTCTTGAGCTGACTCTTACATTCTCCAATTACCCATACCTCTTTTCCATCCTTCCTTGCCCTTCCCAGTATGTTTACCTCTTCATATTTCTCCCTGCCAACTTCAATATAGTCTCTCTTTAGATTCTCTATAATCTCAATGCCAAAATCCCTCTTAAGAAGTTCTGGAAGTCCCTTGTAAGCCCTGTCCTCAAGGACATAACCTACAGTGTGAGAAAGACTTCCAAGTTCCTCCCTTGTTTTTCTGTGCTCACCAATAAGTTTCCTGAGCTCCTCTTCTGTCCTTTTCTGTGCCTCAGCAAGTTCTCCTACTATCTGTTCAAGCCTTGAGACCCTCTCTTCTGTCCTTTTCTGTGCTTCAGCAAGCTCATTAATGGCTTTCCAGACCCTGTTGAAATTCTCTTCTGTTGTTTTCTTAAAGGACTCGAGACTCTCTTCTGTCCTTTTCTGTGCCTCAGCAAGTTCTCCTACTATCTGTTCAAGCCTTGTAAGCCCTTCCTCTGTCTTCTTTTGAGCCTCGGCAAGCTCATTAAACCTCTTCTCTGTCTTTTCCTGAACTAATGTAAGCCTGTCTATCCTCTCACTCAGTATCCTGACTATATCTGTAAGTTCTCTGAATTCCTCCTTTGTGACAGTATTGGCAATGTCCTTATAAAGCCTTACAAAAAGATTTACAAGTTTTTCTGCCTGGTGGGGTTCAAAAGTCTGCTTCAGTTCTTCAAAAATCTGAAATGTGTCAATCATAAAATATTATATCATAAAATTCATTTATATCATATAAAATTCAACTTGCGAATTTGCCCATATGGTGGGTTGAAATAAAAAGTTTGATGTTACTGATTGAGATTTTGACTAATACAATGTGACTGGTTTTTGATTTATTTATATAAATCACTAACTTCCTCCATTTGCACAGCCTCTTTGATTTTAATCAGGGTCTTAAGAAGATCTTCCGCCTCTGAAATAGGTATCATATTCGGGCCATCGCAGAGGGCCTTATCAGGTGTAGGATGAACCTCCATAAATAGTCCATCTATCCCCACTGCCACTGCTGCCCTTGCAAGATAGGGTGCAAATTCCCTCTGTCCGCCTGAGGAAGTTCCATGTCCACCTGGAAGCTGTACACTATGAGTGGCATCGAAAATAACAGGATAGCCGAAACTCCTCATAATCACAATCCCTCGCATGTCAACAACGAGGTTATTGTATCCAAAGGATGTGCCTCTTTCTGTTAAAAGGAGTTTTTCATTCCCTGTTGAGGTGAATTTTTCTATTATGTTCTTTACATCCCAGGGTGCAAGGAACTGACCTTTTTTTATATTCACTGGTTTTCCTGTCTTTGATGCCTCAAGGATAAGGTCTGTCTGGCGACATAGGAATGCTGGTATCTGAAGGACATCGAGGACTTCTCCTGCGGGTTTTACTTCTTCAACTGAGTGGACATCACTGAGAATCAGAAGCCCATATTTTTCTTTGACTGCCTCAAGGATCCTGAGTCCCTTTTTTAATCCAGGGCCCCTGAATCCCTTAAGGGATGTCCTGTTTGCCTTATCATAGGAGCTTTTAAATATCAAAGGGATATTGAGCCTCTGGCATATCTCTTTGAGTCTCCTTGCTGTCTCAAGGACTGTGTCTTCATCTTCTATAACACAGGGTCCTGCTATTAATAGAAGGGGTGAATTTGCACCAACTGTTATATTGCTTATCTTTATCTCTTTAGTTGTTATCATTAAAGAGCCCTTTCTTCTGTTTTAATGATGCCTCAATAAAGGACTTAAACAGGGGATGGGGTTCTGTTGGTCTTGATTTAAATTCAGGGTGGAACTGACAGCCGAGAAACCAGGGATGACCTTTGAGCTCTATTATCTCTACAAGCTCTCCATCAGGACTTAGTCCACTGAGAATCATGCCCTTCTGTATAAATATCTCTCTGAAATCATTATTGAATTCGTATCTGTGCCTGTGTCTCTCTTCTATCTCAGTTTTTCCATAGGCTCTATGGGCGATAGAGCCTTCAAGGAGCCTGCAGGGATAGGAGCCAAGCCTCATAGTACCTCCAAGGTCCGACTGAGAGCTTCTCTCCTCAAATCTTCCTGTCTTGTAGTTATACCACCTTGTCATTAGATATATGACAGGTGCCTTTGTCTGAATGTCGAATTCTGTGCTATTAGCCTCAAGTCCACAGACATTCCTTGCAAACTCTATGACAGCACACTGCATACCGAGACATATTCCAAAATAGGGTATCTTTTTTTCTCTTGCAAAACGAACTGCCTGAATCTTACCCTCTATACCCCTGTGGCCAAATCCTCCTGGAACAAGTATCCCGTCAACCTCCAGTAAATATCTTTCAGGACCGTGAGCTTCTATCTCTTCTGAGTCGACCCAGTGGAGATTCACTCTACAGTTATTGGCAATGCCTCCATGGTGAAGGGCCTCTATGAGGCTTTTATAAGAATCCTTTAGGTGGATATATTTTCCAACTATCGCTATTGTTACCTCATATTTTGGCTCCTTTATCAGTCGTACAATCTCATGCCATCTGCTTAGGTCCGGTTCGTTATCAGGTAACCTGAGAAGCTTTGATATCTGTTTGTGGAGTGATTCTTGATAAAATACAATTGGCACTTCATATACTGTCTCACAATCAATCCCTGCTATAACATTGTCTCCTTCAAGATTACAGTGGAGGGCTATCTTTTTCTTTACCTCTGGAGGTAGGGGTCTATCGGTTCTGCAGATAAGTATATCGGGCTGGATACCTATTGCCCTGAGTTCCTTAACACTATGCTGGGTGGGTTTTGTCTTCAGCTCTCCTGATGATTTTATATAGGGCACAAGGGTAAGGTGGATATACAGGACATTCTCTCTTCCTACATCATATTTGAACTGTCTTATTGCCTCAAGAAAAGGAAGACTCTCAATATCACCAACAGTACCACCTATCTCAACTATTACCACATCATTTCCATCTTCTACACTTTTAATAGAATTTTTAATCTCATCTGTTAAATGGGGTACTACCTGAACAGTATCGCCAAGATAATCGCCCCTTCGTTCCTTTGTTATGACATTGTAGTAAATCTTGCCTGTTGTGTAGTTGTTGTTTTTGGTTGTCCTTATAGAGGTAAATCTCTCGTAGTGGCCAAGGTCAAGGTCTGTCTCTGCCCCATCGTCTGTTACAAAGACCTCTCCATGCTGAAAAGGGCTCAGGGTGCCAGGGTCAACATTTATATATGGATCGAGCTTCTGGAGGGTGACTTTCAGACCCTTTGCCTCGAGGAGGGCACCTATGGAGGCAGCAGCTATTCCCTTCCCGAGGGAGGATACAACACCACCTGTTATGAATATAAATTTAGCCACAACTGTTACCCCGCGATTAATTCTTCTGCCTTTTTCAGGTCTTCAGGTGTATCAATTCCAATAGTGTTATAAGGAGTGAGGCCAACCTTTATCTTTAAACCCTTTTCAAGGGCCCTTAACTGTTCAAGTCTTTCTATCTTTTCAAGCCTTGATTGAGGCGAGCCAGCGAGTATTAAAAGGGAATCTCTTCTGTATCCGTAGATACCTATGTGTTTATAAACCTCCATCCCATCTTCAATAAACAGAGAGTCCAAGTTTTTCCATCTATCCCTGTAGTAGGGTATGACTGAACGGGAAAAATAGAGGGCAAACCCTTCGCTGTCAAAAACAACCTTAACCACATTAGGATCTATTAATTCTTCAAGGGACTCTATTCTTCTGGCAAGTGTGCTTATTGAGGCCTTAGAATCCTTAAGAAGTTCTATCGTGTGGTCAATCATATCTCCCTTAATAAAGGGTTCATCACCCTGCACATTAATAATTATATCAGATTTCAGAGATCTTGCTACCTCTGCTATTCTGTCAGTCCCTGAGGCATGGTGAGGCTCTGTCATTACTGCCTTTCCACCAATCTCAACAACTGACATGAATATCCTTTCATCATCCGTAGCCACTATCACATCCTGAGCAAGCCTTGAGCCTTTAGCAGCCTCATAAACCCAATGAATAATTGGTTTGCCTTTTAGAATGGCAAGGGGCTTACCAGGAAACCTTGTAGATCCATACCTTGCTGGAATAACAACTACAGCTGTGTATTCACGGTTTATCATTCAAGGTCAAGGATATAATCTACCTTTACTTCAATGTCCTTCCTTAAGGAATGATAGACAGAACAGTATTTCTCGTGGGAGAGGGCAACTGCCCGTGCAATCTGTTTTTCCGTAACATTCTT
>DAISHO010000036.1:0-11646 GCA_036822495.1 Thermodesulfovibrionales bacterium | reverse complement strand
AAAATGGTATGTCCTGATTATTTAATCCCTCGTTTATGGTGTCTGAAAGGAATACCTGTTACAAAGGGATTCAGTAAGTTCTTCTGTGAGGTAGCACCTGAAAGATGTCCATTTGTAATTAGAGGAAATGAAATTTCGAAGATTATAAGTTTTAGGAAATCGAAAAATTTCAAAAGCATTTGGAGGATGCCATGATATGTCCCTATCTATAAGAATGGGTTATGTATGTCTGTAAGGCTGACAGTAAAAATTATGTTCCCAGTAAATTTCAACTTCAAGAGTACTGTAAGACAAAAAGTCATAAAAAATGCCCTTTATTTTTAAAAGATAAAATGGGAAAGGAGGTGGTTATAGCTATGTAATTGGTGAGAGGTGCTTGATTTCAAATTGAGAAGTAAAATTAAAATCTTAAAAGAAGTAAAATCAAAAATTTATAAGGAGGTAAAGATGTTTAAGAGAATTGTTCTTGGCGTAATGGCCCTGGTTCTTGCAACAGTTTTTTCTATGCGAGCAATAGCTGCTGAAAAGGTAGTGAAGGTTGACGGTTCAAGTACAGTCTATCCCGTGACAGAGGCTGTGGCAGAGGAGTTCCAAAAGGCAAAAAAAGGCACTGTTAAGGTTACAGTAGGGATCTCGGGGACGGGCGGAGGCTTCAAGAAGTTCTGTCGGGGTGAGACGGATATCTCAGATGCATCAAGACCTATACTCAAAAAAGAGATGGAGGCATGTAAGGAAAATGGTATAGAGTACATCGAGCTTCCTGTTGCCTATGATGGCCTGGCAGTTATGGTTAATCCAAAGAACACATGGGTTAAGTCTTTGACAGTTGAGGATCTCAAAAAAATCTGGGAACCTGAGGCACAGGGGAAAATCATAAAATGGAATCAGGTAAGGTCTGAGTGGCCCGATGCACCCCTAAAGCTCTTTGGACCAGGTGTTGATTCAGGAACCTTTGACTACTTTACTGAGGCCATTGTAGGAAAGGCTAAGGCATCAAGGGGGGACTATACAGCAAGTGAGGATGACAATGTCCTTGTTCAGGGAATAGCAGGTGATAAATACAGTCTTGGCTACTTCGGCTTAGCCTATTATGAGGAAAATAAGGACAAACTAAAGCTCGTCCCTGTGGTCAATCCTAAAACAGGGCAGCCTGTATATCCCTCTGAAAAGACTGTTATGGATGGTTCATACCAGCCCCTTTCGAGGCCTATATTTATATATGTAAATAAGAAGTCAGCAGATGAAAAACCCGAGGTTAAGGAGTTTGTGGAGTTCTATCTACGGAATGCCCCAAAGCTTGTTAAGGAGGTGAAGTACATACCCCTTCCTCCAAAGGCCTATAAACTTGCTGAGGAAAGGTTTGCAAAGAGAAAAACAGGTTCCCTCTTTGGAGGTGAGCCAGAGGTGGGAGTAAAGATAGAAGACCTCCTTGCGAGGGAAGAAAAAGGTAAATAAAGATATCCCTGAATATTTGAATCTCCACTATCATAGGGCGTCGCAGGACGCCCTATATATTTAGTATTTAACCACATCTGTTCCAAATAAATTTTTGACAGCCCATGAGAAATAAAATACCCCTCCTTTTCCAAAGGGGGGTAAGGGGGATTTAAGCAAGCTGTTTTGACAGCATCTTGAGGAATAAACGAGAGAGAAGGATAACCCGATTTTGAAAATGTGGATTTACTCGTCTAAAAGCCTTAATTTATAAGAACGAGATTTATGAATTTGAATTTTCTTGCAAGCAGTGGTGTTTAACAGGATTGTAATATTTTTGTAACATTTCTGTAATAAAAAATTGGCATAATAAAAATCCAAATGAAGCTAAAAACTTCCAGAATGATTAAAGAGGGTATAATAGAAACAATCCTGTTTCTTAGTGCCCTTTCTTCGGTTTTTGTTACTGTAAGTATAGTAATTGTTCTGGCTTATGAGTCTTTTGGATTTTTCAAAAAGGTTCCATTGATAGAATTCCTTACGGGAAAGGAGTGGACCCCTTTATTTGCCGTGCCAAAGTTTGGCATCCTCCCTTTGGTTTTGGGGACCCTTTTGACGACCTTCATAGCCCTCATAGTTGCCCTACCATTGGGGTTGACTGTTGCTGTCTATCTAAGCGAATATGCACCCCACAGGTTAAAGGAGGCCATAAAGCCGATCCTTGAGCTTTTGGCAGCAGTGCCTACAGTGGTTTATGGATATTTTGCCCTTTTGTTTTTGACACCTCTGCTTCAGAAATTTATCCCTGACCTTTCAGGCTTCAATGCCTTGAGTCCAGGGATAATCATGGGGATTATGATAATCCCTTACGTAAGTTCTGTGAGCGAGGATGCCATGAGGGCAGTTCCGATGCATATAAGAGAAGGTTCTTATGCCATGGGAGCCACAAAATTCCAGACGGCCTTTAAGGTTGTTATACCTTCGGCCTTCTCAGGAATAGCCGCTGCATTTATTATAGGGATTTCAAGGGCTATTGGTGAGACAATGGTTGTAGCAATAGCAGCAGGAGGTATGCCTAATTTCACGCTAAATCCTCTCGAGCCAGTCCAGACAATGACGGCCTATATAGTTCAGGTAAGCCTTGGCGATGTCCCCTATGGTACTATAGAATATAAAACTATATTCGCTGTTGGGATAGCTCTCTTTTTGATAACCCTTGTCTTTAATGTGATTAGCTTTTGGTTGAGAAAAAGGATAAGGGAGGTGTACTGAAGATTTATGGAAGATATCAAAAGGCGAATAGGATTTAATAAGTTTCTCGACAAGGTATTTTTCATTGTCGGACTTTTGTCAATGCTTGTGGGCCTTTTTCTCCTCTTTACCCTTATGGTTGACCTTTTCATTAAGGGAGCTCCAAGATTAAGTTATAAATTCTTCATGTCCTTTCCCTCAAGATTTCCTGAAGAGGCAGGGATTCTCTCTGCCTGGGTGGGAAGCTTTCTTGTTTTGTTCGTTACAGCTCTTGCCGCAATACCTATTGGGATTGCTGCTGGCATATATCTTGAAGAATACGCAAGGAAAAACTGGCTTACCGATATCATAGAGATTAATATTGCAAACCTTGCTGGTGTGCCTTCAATAGTGTATGGCCTTCTTGCACTGGGATTATTTGTCTATTTTTTCAAATTCGGTGAGAGCATCCTTACAGGAGGGCTCACTCTCGCCCTTCTGATCCTTCCTATGGTCATTATGGCAACAAGGGAATCCATAAGGGCTATACCTAATTCAATAAGGGAGGCCTCCTATGCCCTCGGTGCAACAAAATGGCAGACTATACAGGACCACATAATCCCCTATTCGATAGGTGGGATACTCACTGGTGTGATTATCGGTCTTTCAAGGGCCATAGGTGAAACAGCTCCCATAATAACAGTCGGTGCCCTCACATTTATTGCCTTTCTTCCAACCTCTCCCATATCTTCTGAATTTCCTTATATATCCTTCAAATGGCTCTTTGACCCCTTCACAGTAATGCCCATACAGATGTTTAACTGGGTATCGAGGCCCCAGAAGGAGTTTCATGTAAATGCAGCTGCAGCAGGGATAGTACTGATGGTTATGACATTGGTTATGAACGGTCTTGCAATCTATATTAGATACAGATTCAGAAGGAAGATAAAATGGTAAAGGAATTAAAGGCCGAGGTAAAAAGGCTCAATTTCTATTACGGTGGTGTTCTCGCCCTGAAGGATATCAATCTGCCTGTGGTGCGCAGAAAGGTTACAGCCATCATAGGGCCTTCAGGATGTGGAAAGACGACCCTCCTTAGGTGTTTTAACAGGATGCACGACCTTTATCCTAATAATAGATACGAGGGCGAGATTATACTATATCCTGACAATATTAATATTATCTCCCCAGAGGTAGACCCTATAGAGATCAGGATGTGGATCAGCATGGTTTTTCAAAAACCTAACCCATTCCCTAAATCTATCTATGAGAATGTTGCCTATGGATTGAGGGTGAGAGGGGTCAAGAAAAGATCAGTGTTGGATGAGAAGGTGGAGAAATCTTTAAGGGGTGCTGCC
This sequence comes from Thermodesulfovibrionales bacterium, assembly GCA_036822495.1. Lineage (GTDB taxonomy): Bacteria > Nitrospirota > Thermodesulfovibrionia > Thermodesulfovibrionales > CALJEL01 > CALJEL01. Next base: position 7,624 of record DAISHO010000036.1, on the reverse strand, counting down.
CTCTGGGATGAGGTAAAGGACAGATTAGACCAGCCCGCATTTGCCCTTTCTGGTGGACAGCAACAGAGGCTCTGTATAGCAAGGGCCCTTGCAACAGATCCGAGGATTCTTCTCTTTGATGAACCCACCTCTGCCCTTGACCCTATTGCCACTTCCAAGATAGAAGAGCTTATAATACAGCTGAAGGATGAGGTTACCATTATAATAGTAACCCATAATATGCAGCAGGCAGCGAGGGTTTCTGATTATACAGCCTTTATGTATCTTGGCGAGATTGTGGAGTATGATAAGACTGACAAGATATTTACAGCACCTTCAAATAGGCTTACAGAGGAGTACATAACAGGGAGGTTTGGATAATGTCAATATTTGATGATGAATTGAGAAATTTAAAGGAAAAGGTCCTCAAGATGGGTATTCTTGTGGAGGCGGCCATAAGGGACTCCATTAAGGCCCTTGTTGAAAGGGACAGTGACCTCGCAAGGGAGGTTATTAAGAAGGACCACCAGATAAATGCCCTTGATGTGGAGATAGATGAGGAGTGCATAAGGCTCATCGCCCTGAGACAGCCAAAGGCAGGTGACCTGAGGTTCATAACAACTGCCATGAAGATAACAACAGACCTCGAGAGGATGGGTGACCTTGCAGAGGATATATGCGAGAGGGCAATTGAGCTTAATGAAGAGCCACCCCTTAAGCCTTACATAGATATTCCGAGGATGGCAGAGATTGCCCAGGGGATGCTTATAGATGTGCTGGATGCCTTTGTGAGAAAGGAACCATCAATAGCCTATGATGTGATAAAGCGGGATGATGAGGTGGACAGGCTCACTGTTCAGGTCTTTAATGAGCTACTGTTTTTCATGATCCAGGATCCAAAGACTGTATCAAGGGCTGTGAAGATAACATACATTGCCAAGTATCTTGAGCGTATTGCAGACCATGCCACAAATATTGCTGAGATGGTCGTCTATATGGTCGAGGGAAAGATGATAAGGCATACAGCGATTTCATAATCAAGGCAGGTTGATATTGAGTTCATAAGTACCAATGCCGACTTTTCCAGCCAGGCCCTTATGCCATAGAAGTTCTGTTGCCTTTACCTTAAGTTCCCTGGGTACTATAACATTAAGCTTTGTGCCTGTATCTGATATCTTCTTCCAGATTTCAGCCTTCTCTTGAGAGAGAGAACTTTCTGTTTCTACCTCAATAACAAGTATCACCATTCCGTGATTGGATATAATTATGTCCGGGTAAAGGTCTTTAAAGGCGTGAGCTTTCTCTCCGTAGAGATTCACCTTGATATCCCGAAACTCCCTTGAGAGCCTCTTTTTGAGGTTATTCACTACAAGGTCATGAATTAGTCTGTCTTCCTCACGGGGCTCCGAGTTTGTTGGTCGGATATTAGTGCTTCGATTTCTGTCTTCTGATTTCTGACCCCTGTCTTCTGACATCGGACTTCTGACCTCTGACTTCTGTTTTACCACCAGTAAGGATAGCGGTATCTCCACCAGGGGTCCCAGGGATAATACCAGGGGTCATACCACCATGGTGGAGGAACCTGATAGGTCTTTTCTTCAGGCCAGAGGTATATCTCCTTTATCTCAAAAATCGGATAATCATATTCCATTTCACCAATCTTACCTTTTTCAAAACCCCTGAATTCTCCCGCTATTGTTACAGACCTTCCTGTTTTGTATATCACGGGATCAAGGAATTCCTTTGATCTGGCAATGAACCTTCCTCTATATTCGCCTTCCTTGAGATACCCCTTCCTGTCAGTCATAATATAAACGCCTTCGAGCTGAGAGCCCTCCTGCTGGTTCTTCACATTTACAATCATGCCTCCAAATAGAAAGAGCCTTCCGATAAAGGATTCGGGAGACTGGCTTAATTCTGCAGGCTCTATAACATGTGCCTGAGTGACCAGTTCCTTTTTAAGCACAGGAGGTGCACAGGAATATAGAGCGATTAAAAGAAGAGCAATGATAAAAGTTGAAACCTTTAACGAATAAAATTTCCACATGGCTTTAATTTTGATTTTTGACTAATTCTTAGTTTTACATTTCAAAACTCTGAACCACTATTATTCCGTTCTTTTCCATCTCCCTCTTAGCCCCTCTTGTTGCATAATGGGTCAGAAGAAGCTTTAAGACCTCAACATCTCCATACTCCTTTTTAACCGCCTCAACCTTTTCATTAATCTCCTCTATTATATCCTCTATGGACTCCTCTTTCCTTTCATCAAGCCTTAACTTTGACTCGCCTACAATGTAAATCTCTTTGCCATTCCTTCTTGCCTTTCCAAATATATTTATTTCTTTTCCTCCTATTTCTGCCCTTATAAACCTTTCTATGAACTCAAGGCCATATCTCTCTTTCAAGAATCTTGGCAGGATTCTGAAGGACTCGTTCTCAAAGGCATAGCTCATACTGAGTGAAAGGCCTCCAAACTCCCGCCTTAATCTCTTTAAGTCATCTGCAAGGTCTGCTACTTTCTCTTCAGTCTTCTTCTGAGCTTCTGCGAGCTCAATCAACTTCTCTTCAGTCCTTTTCTGAGCCTGAGCGAGCTCATCGACTACTTCTTCAAGTCGTGTTAGCCTTTCTTCAGCCTTCTTTTGAGCCTGAGCGAGCTCATCAACTACTTCTTCAAGTCGTGTTAGCCTTTCTTCAGCCTTCTTTTGAGCCTGAGTGAGCTCATCAATAGACTTCCATACCCTGTTGAAGTTTTCTTCAGTAGTTCTTTCAAAGGACTTAAGGCGCTCTTCAGTCCTCCTCTGGGCTTCTGTAAGCTTCTCTATAGCATCTCTGAGGCCTCTAAGCTCCTTTATCTGGGCCTTTCTGACCTGCTCATCAACTATCTTTACAATCTCTGCCCTCAGAGGTTCAGTAAGCTTTGGAGTTTTCTGTCTTGCTGACTGCATATTGACTCCTTTTTATATCTTCTCACAGGAACTCAGGGTTTTTCAAGCACTCTAATCCCTGTGAGCCTCGTAGATCTCATTAAAATCCTTATGAAGGTCCTTGAATATCTCAAGGATAAGAGGGTCAAAATGTCCTGGCATAGTCCTTCCATCACCTTCTGTAATAATCCTGAAGACCTCATCGTGGGGTAGAGACGGCCTGTAAGGCCTTTTTGACCTGAGGGCATCGTACTGGTCTGCAAGGATCATTATCCTTCCTTCAATAGGGATCTCTTCTCCCTTCAGACCTCTGGGATAACCTGTTCCATCCCATCTTTCATGGTGTGTGAGGGCAATCCTCTCTGCAGTCTGGATTATTGGAGAGGGTGAACCCGAAAGTATCCTTGCACCAACTACTGGATGGGTCTTCATGAGGTTATATTCTTCAGGGGTAAGTTTTGCAGGTTTAAGCAATATCTCTGCTGGAATAGCGACCTTTCCGATATCATGCATGGGAGCGGCATATCTGATAATATCAATCCTCTCTTCAGGCCAGCCAAGGGCCTTTGCTATAATAGCACAGTATAAACCGACGCGCCTTATGTGGTTTGCCGTCTCCTCGTCCTTGTATTCTGCAATAATGGTAAGCCTCTCTATTGTGTCGAGGTAACTCTTTCTCAGCTCCTCTGTCCTCACCCTTACCTCTTCTTCAAGCCTCTGGTTATATTCCTTTAGAAAGTCCTCAAACTCCTTTATCCTGAGGAGATTCCTTGTCCTTATAAGGAGCTCTGTTGGGTCAAAGGGTTTTGTGAGAAAGTCATTTGCTCCCGTGTCAAGACCTTTGAGCCTTGAGTCTTTATCTGCAAGGGCGGTTATGAGTATAACAGGTACATGGCTGAATCTCTCGTCAGCCCTCAGCCTCCTCAATACCTCATAGCCATCCATCCCGGGCATCATAATGTCGAGATATATCAGGTCAGGCAGGAGTTCTTCTGCCTTTTTAAGGGCCTCTCTACCATCCTTTGCTGTCTCGTAGGAATAACCATAATTTGAGAGGATCGCTCCGAGGAGTTTCAGGTTTCTCTCATCATCATCAACAATGAGTATCTTTTTTGCTTTTTCCTTCACACTACTCCTTTCATTTAAGGTATTCCTTTATGGTATTTATAAAATTATCCAGCTTTATAGGTTTTGTTATGTAACCATTAATCTCTACCTCAGACCTTATCCTTGCAATCTCCTCCGCAAGGGCTGAGGCAGAAAGGACAACAACAGGAGTTTCCTTAAATTCTGGCATTGCCCGAATAGCCTTTATTGCCTCCTCACCGCTCATCTCAGGCATCATCAGGTCCATAAGTATCAGGTCTGGTTTTTCTTTCTTAAGGATAGCAATAGCCTCTCTTCCATCACCAGCCTCAAAGGTAGTGTAACCGTTATTTTCCAGTATAACCCTTATGAGTTTTCTATTCCTTATATCATCGTCAACTATCAGTACCTTCTTTTGCATCTTTTACCTCAGGTATAGAAAAGCTGAACATGCTCCCTTTTCCTAACTCACTCTTTACCCATATCCTTCCTCCGTGGAGCTCTACAAGCCTTTTTGATAAATGAAGGCCAAGGCCTGTTCCTTTAACCTTTTTTGTTAAAGGACTCTGGAGTTGCTCAAAGGGCCTGAAGAGCCTCTTCTGATCCTCCTCAGAGATGCCAGGTCCTGTATCCTCTACTGAGAATACCACCTCATTATCCTGCCTTTGAACCTCTACTGTTATGGTGCCACCATCAGGCGTGAATTTAAAGGCATTGCTGAGGAGATTCACAAGGACCTGTTTAACCTTCCTTCTGTCTGCATAAAGCTCACCAATCTCCTCACCAAGCCTTTTGTGAACCATGATATTATGCTTCATTGCCTTTTCCTTAAAGAATATCAGGGATTCCTCTATGAGGTCTTCAATATCAAACATTTCTAACTCAAGCTCGAGTTTTCCTGCCTCTATCTTTGAGAGGTCAAGAATCTCATTTATCAGATTCAAGAGATGCTCTCCACTCTGGTATATGTCCTGTAGATATTCCTTCTGTTTTTCATTCAGGTTTCCAGGTATCTCCCTCAAGAGGACCTCTGAAAAACCCATTACCGCTGTAAGGGGTGTTCTCAGCTCATGGCTCATATTTGCAAGGAATTCAGACTTTGCCCTTGTGGCTGCCTCTGCCCTGAGCCTTTCGAATTCTGCCTCTTTCTGCCTGAGCTCTAATTCCCTGTTTAATGCCCTGAGCTCCTCAAGGGCCCTTTCAAGCTCTGCTGTCCTTTCCTTAACCCTCTGTTCAAGCCTTTCTATGTGCCAGGCATCCTCTATCTGTGCTCCTGCCTGATTTGCAAAGGTCTGGATAATCTGGACCCTCTCGGGTGTAAAATAATAGGGTCTTTCGGAATATACATTCAGTGTCCCTATGACCTGACGATCTGAGAGCATTAGAGGTGCTGCCATTGAGGACCTGAAACCCCTTTTTAATGCCTTCTCAGACCAGGGCTTATAAAAAGGGTCTTCTAAGTTGTTTATTACCTGAGGACTTCCTGTCTTGATAGCCCTTCCTGTTGGACCCATTCCTTCAGGTGAGTCGTCCCATCTCACCTTTATCTCTGATAGATAACCCTCTTCAATGCCTGCCCATGCAACAGGCTTAACAGAAAAATCAGGTTCCTTTAACCCAAGCCAGACGAATTTTAAGTTTAAAATACTAAGGGCATTCTCACAGATAGCCTTATAGAGCCCTTCTGAGTCTTTAATACCCATGATAGAATTGGAGGCATTAAAAAGACCGAGGACCTGTTCCGTCTGGGTTCTTGATTCAATTATAAGGGCATTAAGGTTATCAGCCATCTCATTAAAGGCCTTTGCAAGGACTGCAATCTCATCCTTACCCTTTATTGTGACCCTTTCCTTAAGATTTCCCTTACTGAATTCCTCTGTTACCCTCTTCAGCTCCCAGATGGGGTTCAGGACACTCCTTCTCATGTATATAACAGAAAATATGCCAGCTACAAAGAAGAAAAAGAGTATTCCTATCCTGAACCTGTCAAAATCCCTTATCTTTTTTTTATAGTCCTCTTCAAGGAGCTTTACAAATCCATCTACTTCATAGACAAATCCATGAATCTTGTTATTAAAGGGCTCAAGGAGCCTCCTTGCAGACCTCTCAGGATACGCCTCAGGAAGGGAGAGGGTCCTTAAGAGGATAGGCTTAAGTTCATTATTCCATTTATTAGAAAGGGCATCAAGCCTTTCAAGGGGTTCTTTATACTGAAGGGGTTTAATACCATCCTCTGTCCTGCCCTCTTTGAGGTCTTTTATGATATCGTCAAGTCTTTTTATCTCTAATTCAAGTTCAGCCTTGAGAAATCTCCAACTTTCAGGACTGAGTTTTTCAGTTCCTTCAACAATCCTGTTTGCAAGCCAGGCAGTTTCAAAGGAACGAAAGCGGATTTGACCTGCAAGGTTTATCCTTGTTGCCTCGTCATAGATGTGGTGGGTAAACCTGAATCCAGCATAGATAAAAAGACCAAGGAGGCATACGAAGGAGCCACTAAGGAATATGAATTTGCCTGTAAGAGACCGTATCACTTTACAACCAATCCCCCCTATATCATCTATAGGGATTATATCAAAAAAAAGGAGGGAATGGAGGGGTCAGCAGATGAATTATTGAAACAACAACTTCAATAGTTGAACTGCTACTGATTTACTGGCATCTTTCCAAGGGATAATTTCCACCGTAGATATTCTGAGCTGCCTGATTGGGGGACCATATCTTTGTAGGACTTACACTCTTCCATGAAGTCATGCCAAACCTGAGGGTCCAGGCATTATAACCAAGCATGTTAAGGATGGAGTTTATCTGGCTTGCTGTATGGCCAGTGTAACATACTACAAGAATCGGTTTATCGTGGGGAAGTCTGATAAGATTTTCTGGTTTTGCCACTAATTCAAAGGGAATACTTACGGCACCATTAATGTGACCTGCGCAGAAATCGGCAGGTCTTCTTATGTCGAGGATAAAGAAATCAGAAAGTTCATCAGCAAGGTTTGGATCATCTATTCCATCAACGAGTGTCTCTGCATAGATAGTCCTGTGGGCAATACCGCTCAGGAATTCATCAGCATATTTTGCAATCAACCCGTAATGGCCATTTGGAATTGGAGTCCCATTATTAGCATTTACATAAGCCCCCACACCTTCCTCACCGTATGAGTAAAGGGGAAAAGAAACAATAGATAGAAGAATGAACAGACAAAATAGATACTTCTTCATAAAACCTCCTGCAGTATTTTGAATTTAAATTTTCCCCCAAAAACTCAGGGAAGTAAATAAACTGACCCCTCCTTACTATTTTAAGCAATTGGTATGCCAGTTCGATCTATATTATAATCTCTTGATTTTATTTTTAATATTTAAATACTATCCCTCAGGAGTGACAAATTTGGGTTAACAAAGGTGTCAAAAAATGTCAATTTATGATACATCTATGCTTCTGTTTTAAGTTTTGAGTAAAGACTTTATTGGTGACGAAAGTAACAGTTGAGGAATTAAAAAACCTTAATACTCAAAATCTTAAATTCAAAACATTGGTGGCGAAGGTTACAGTTGAGGCCTGTTATGTCTCTATCACTGGTTCAGGCATGAATTGTGCTATCAGTATGTTGTGAAAACCTTATTTGATAAAATCT
>DAISHO010000035.1:0-11680 GCA_036822495.1 Thermodesulfovibrionales bacterium | reverse complement strand
CCGAGGAATATGCAAGGCATAAAGGCATTGCCCTTTATTATTCTTACGACTTTTAGACCTCAGGCTTAAATGTCGATGCTCATATTAATTTGACTAAAAGTTTTCGATTTCTAAATAAGTTAAGCCACACTGCTGGTCAAAATAAATTGAATCTTCTGGAGGGGCAAAGGGCCTCAAAAGAGATTAAAGGTTAAGGTTTTCGCTTATCTTGGAAATGTTTGATATAATTTAAAAAACATATGCCGTTAAGGTTCCAGCATATAAACATCCTGATTCTACTGCTCTGGCTTTCTGTAATAGGGATATTACTTTATAGAGAATATATTGGTGGGGAGATAAGGCGACTCACTGTTCCAGAAGATATTATTAAAAGAACTACCTTCTGGTATGAGATATACAGAGGTGAAAGAAAGATCGGGTTTGCCTCACGAGTTCTGGAAAAGGTTGGCGAAGATCTTATATTCAAAGAAGAATCCCACATAAAGCAGACAGATACCAGTCAAACAGAGATTACAGAGATTATAAAGGCAGTTACTGATACCTCCTATCTGCCAAGGTCCTTTGAGTATTCGCTGATAACCGGAAAAGAAAGGATAGATATTAAGGCAACTATTGACAGAGAGGATATAATATTCTTTGTTGAACTGCCAGACAAGAGGTTTACCAAGAAACTCCCTGTAGAGGGAAGGAGATTCTATCTTCCCTCTACCATTCTCCCTGTTATTCACAATAATATTATTCAGTCAAGGGATTCATCAACAATCCAGAAGACCTTTGCCTTTACCACAATAGATATTAAAAATCTCAGTTTTATTGATAAAAGGGTGGTGCTTGAGGATATGCTACCTGTAAAGGCAGGTATAAATGTCTTTACACTTTTTAGATACAGGATTGGAGGCTCTATATTTTATGTAAATGAGAAAGGCATATCTGTAAAGGAGGAACATCAGGGCACCATCTTCTATACCTCTGATGAGATAAGGGCGAAGTCCTTTAACATCCCGCGATTAATCTTTGACTATACTCATCTAAAACCATTAAGATCTGAGACCCTTATATCCAGGCCTGAAGATATTGAGCTTCTTGAGGTTCAGATTGAAGGTTTCAGTCCCGAGCCAGAAATCTACAGGGAGAGCTTAGTTGAGGTGAATAAGGATAGGTTAATAATAAAAAAAGCAGATATAGAAGAAGCAGGCAGGACATATCAACTTCCAGCAAATACACCAGACCTGCTGGTCTATATCATGCCTGATAGATGGGTCAGGAGTGATTATGAGGACTTAAAAAGGACAGGCCGGATCTACGCATCTTCCTCTAATAATGATGCAAGGGCCTTTGCCAGATACCTCACCTCCTATCTATTCAAACTTGTTTCTACTCAGTCAGAATTTATTATCCCTGACTCAAGCGTTATTGTGGATTACAGGCGGGGAGACGGGATAGAAAGAGCCCTTCTCTTTGCATCATATAGCAGAGCAGCTGGATTACCAACAAGGCTTATGGGAGGGCTTGTTTACAGAAATGGTTATTTCTTCTTTCATGTCTGGCCTGAGATATGGCTGAATGGATGGATTCCTGTTGACCCCTCAATGTACCAGTTCCCTGCTGATGCGACCCATATCCCTCTTGTCACGGGTGACCTTGAAAGGATTATATCTGTATTTAATTCCCTTGAGAAGGTTAAGATAAAGATACTAAAGGCCCGTTGAGGAGCGAAAAGCTATGCTTGAGATTATGAATTGTACAAAGAGATATGGAGATCTGATAGCAGTAAATAACCTCTCCTTTAAAGTGGAGCGGGGAGAAATAGCCGGGCTTCTTGGCCCGAATGGCGCTGGAAAGACAACAACTATTAAGATGATAGTAGGCCTCTTGAGGCCCGATGAAGGAAGGATATTAATAAACGGGTATGAGATTTCATCAGACCCAGCCAATGCCAAAAGGCTTCTCGCCTATGTCCCTGAAAAGCCTTATCTGTATGAAAGGCTCACTGCTTGGGAATATCTCAGGTTTATCCAGGGTCTTTACAGCCTGGACAATTCAAGATTTGAGACTAATGCCACAGAGTATCTGAAACTCTTTGGACTCTACGAGTGGAGGGACGAACTTATCGGAAATTTTTCAATGGGGATGAAGCAGAGGCTTGTCCTCACCTCTATATTGATGAGAGAGCCAGAGCTCATTATACTTGATGAGCCTCATAATGGTCTTGATCCTAAGGGATTGAGATTGCTTAAAGAGATATTATATAACCTCAGGAGGTCTGGCAGGGCAATCCTTCTTTCCACCCACATAATTGCTATTGCTGAGGAGACCTGTGATAAGATCGCTATAATGGACAGAGGAAGTATCATTGCCCATGGTACACCTGAGGATTTAAGGCATTATGCTTCATCTTCTGATAAGACCCTTGAAGATATATTTATCCGTCTTACAACCCACTATGAAGAAAGGTAAGCAGAAGGAGTTGAGGAAAGAAAAATGAGAGACCTTGCTGTTCTGCTTCTTCCATTTTTCTGGTCATTAAAGAATGAAGCCCTTCATTTAAGCAAGAGATTTTACAAAAGAGCATTTCTGTATCTTTCTGGGGGAACAATCTTTGTATTATTATTCACACTCCTTCTAAATACAGCAATGACAAAACTTCATTCCCTTTCTCCAGAGGTATTCAATATCCTTATTGTAAAGGCCCTTTCACTTATATTCCTCGTTGTCTTTTTTGTGCAGATAATAAATGGCTTTATTATAAGCCTGAACACCTTCTACACTTCAGAGGAAATGGGGTTACTTATTGTTTCTCCTGTAAACAGGGTCAGTCTCTTTATATCAAGACTGATAGAGACTTATTTCAGGGCCTCATGGATGCTTGTTATCTTTGGAATTCCCATCCTGCTATCAATAGGTATGATGAAAAATGCCTCTTTAATCTTTTATATAGTATCAATTTTTTCACTGGCACTCTTTTCGTTCATACCTGTTGCTATAAGTACATGTGTGGTGATTTTCTTAACAAGGTTCGTGAATGCAATAAGGCTGAGGAATATATCCATATCAATACTTATTCTTTCAACTATATTCTTTATAACTATCCTCAGGCTTTTCAGACCAGAATATCTTGTAAATCCAGAGGGCTTTGCCAATCTTACCCTTTTTCTTATAGAGTTGAAGACTCCAGCCTTTATTCTTCTTCCCAATAGATGGCTCGGTGAAATAATCAATCATCTTTCAGAAGGAAGATTTTTTATCGAAACCATCCTATTTTTTCTTGCACTATTGACTACATCTTATATCACTTTTATATTCTCACTGGAGATTTTTAAAAGATCATATTATTCAGGATGGGAGACGGTACAGATAGGGGTTATAAAAACAGGTGGAAGTGTCTTAAGAGGGCTCAATAATATCATAGAAAAAACATTTACATGGCTTGGTCATGAAAGCCTTGCCCTTGTAAAAAGGGAGGTCATCTCCTTTATCAGGGATTCAGGTAATATCAGGGAATTGCTTGTTCTTTCTGCCCTAATTATCATATATGCCTTCAGTGTTTCTGTTCTCCCTTTAAACTGGGAGGGATATGCACTGAGATTGACCTACATGGCGTCTCTTTTTAATACAGGAATCATCTTGATAATAATAACAGCCATATGCTCAAGGATAATCTATCCGATCCTTTCAGAAGGAACTACCATATGGCTGGTAAAGACATCTCCATTATCAGCCAGCAGATATGTCCTCACAAGGTACATCCTCTTTTTATTACCTGTCTTTGTGATAGGTGAAGCACTCATCCTTTTTTCTTTTTCCTTCATCTCGGTTAAAAGGCCCTATCAATGGTTTGAGATCGCGGTAGCAGGGACTACATCATCTTCAATTCTGAGCCTTACATTCCTATGGAGTCATTCAAAAAATCTTATCAAAAAAGTCCTCTCAGAAAATCAAAGACCTCAAGCACCGCTGAGCTATATGCTTATATCGCTTTTTATTATAGCCATAAATCTCTTAATGATGATAATACCCGTAAGGGAGCTTTTAAAAGGAGATGCCCAGTCAATTAATATAGAGTCTCTTCTACCAGTTGCATTGGCTATATCTCTCGTTAATCTTTTAACCGTTTTTCTTTCTTTAAAACAATCAGTAAGATTGTTTAGAAGGATAGAGTTCTAAGAAGATATCTCTTACCAGATTATTCTGTATTCCTCCCATTAGGAATTGTTTACAAAAATAGAACTTCTGTTCCAGATTTAAAATTTTTGTTGACAAAGGGTATTCAATTGTTGTATAGTTTTAAACAGGATGATTGTATTGAAGGATTTATTCTCATCGTCGGTAAGGGCAGATGTGCTGGCTGTTCTTCTTAATAGCCCAGATGAGAAGTTTTATATGAGGGAGATAGCAAATTTAGTAAGAAAAAATCCCTCAGGGGTCAAGCGGGAACTTGATAGACTTGAGAAACTCGGGATTGTAGTAAGTGAGAAGGTTGCAAACCTGAAATATTTTAAGGCAAATAAAGAATCTCCCCTATATTCAGAATTAAAAGACCTCATAGCAAAATCCCTCGGCCTACCAGGAGCACTCAAGGCACTTTTGCGAGCCTCGGGTGCAAAGATTGCGTTTATCTATGGAGCTTATGCAAGGGGTGAAACCCAGTCAGAGGTGGACCTTCTTGTTATTGGTGCAAATGCAAATAACTTAGGGTCAGATATGAGTAATCTGGAGAAGAGGTTTGGTGTAAAGATAAATTATTTCATTATGAGTGAGGAGGAATATAAGATAAAAAAAAGGAAAAAGGATAGTAATCTTAAAAAGATACTTTCAGAAAAAAGGATTACCCTGATAGGCAGGGCCTGATTGCCTATCAGGGAAGAAAGGAGGTGAAGCTAAATGGCCACCAAGAAGGCAGCAGCAAAGAAGGCAGCAAAGAAGACAGCAAAGAAGAAGAAATAAGATCTTTTTCAAACCTTGGCTGGGGTGAGGAACCCCAGCCTCTTTTTTTATAACCTTTATGCAGGTCAAAAATCAAGTCCTATCTTAACCCATTGATAAATAAAGATTTTATTGTATCAAACAGGATATCCCCTTCCGGATTAATATTCCTTTAAAATCAAGGGGTTTTGGTTTTTATTTTGTATAAGTGATTGAGATTTAATGTTTTTTGGCAGGCTCAGAACCTGCCAATGGTTCAGCAAGCTATCTACCTTAGGTCTATATTTGCAAGTTGATGGATGTAGCGCTCTTCTTGATAGCCCTCATCAATAAGCCTGAAGACCCCTCCTGCCATGGCCTTTTTGAGGAAGTTTATGTTGGATGAATGGCCGCTTTTCCATGAAATGATATGACCATTTATTGGAGCTCCTGCAAGGGAGAGATCTCCAATCATATCAAGGACCTTGTGTCTTGCAAATTCATCAGGAAATCTGAGGCCCTCTGTATTTAGAATCCTTTCACCATCTATAACAACGGCATTACTAAGGGAACCACCGAGGGCAAGGCCGTTCTTTCTGAGAAATTCTACATCCTTCATGAATCCAAAGGTCCTTGCTGGTGCCACATGGCTCAGAAAGGTCTCTTCATTCAGGTCAATGCTTATAGACTGTTTTTTTAGTGGACCATGGCTTAGCTCAAGATTATAAGTAAGCTTCCTTCCCCTTGATGGAAGGGCCATGATCTTAATGCCAGGTTCTTCATATACAAAAGGTCTTATTACCTCAAGATATGACATTTTTTTCCCCTGAGCCACTATGCCAGCTTTAAGGATCAGTTCCACAAATCCAATAGCACTGCCATCAAGAACAGGGACTTCAGGCCCTTCTATATCTATGAGGATATTGTCAATGCAAAGACCTGACAGGGCAGACAGTAGATGTTCAACAGTCCTTATCCTCACGCCATCCACTCCAATGGTTGTTGCGAAGGCAGTATCTATTACATTAGAGTAGTGGGCTTTAACAAAGACCTGCCTGTCAGACCTGTAAAAGACAATACCGTGGTCTCTTGGGGCTGGCTTGAGAATTACCCTTGCAGGCCTTCCGCTGTGGAGTCCTATACCTTCAAAACCTATTGTACTTTTGATAGTCCTCTGTAAACGCATATGTTTATATATGCAATTATCATGCCTGAACCTATATTTGCATAAAAACATTGAATTACAGGAAGGTGTAAGGAGCCCTTGTATCAATAGTGATACACTTACTGTACCATTCCACCAACAATCATCTCAGGAATCCTTATTGTGGGCATGCCATCACTTACTGGAACACCCTGGGAGTCCTTTCCGCAGGTACCAATGGAAAAACCGATGTCACTTCCAACCATATCTATTGCCTTGAGCACATCAGGTCCGTTGCCCGTAAGGGTGGCCCCCCTTACCGGTTCTGAAATCCTACCTTTCTCAATAAGATAACCCTCCTGAACCTCAAAGACAAAATCTCCTGTAACAGTATTGACCTGTCCGCCACCCATTTTTTTAACAAAGAGACCCCTCTCAACAGACCTGAGTATCTCTTCAGGTTTATCTTTGCCAGGTGCAATTATTGTGTTTGTCATCCTTGGAATGGGTTTATGTCTGTAGGATTCCCTCCTTCCATTACCTGTTGAGCTAACTCCATCCTTCATGGCGGTTATTACATCGTACATATATGTCTTTAAGATCCCCTTTTCAACGAGTACAGTCTTCTGGCCTGGTGTGCCTTCATCATCAAACCTGAAGGAACCTCTTTTAGAGGGTATTGTGGCATCATCTATTACTGTTATTAAAGGGGATGCAACTACCTCGCCTTTTTTATTAGAAAATACAGAGAGACCATTCTGACTGAGGTCTGCCTCAAGACCATGGCCTATGGCCTCATGTATCATAGTACCACCTGCTTCTGATGAGATCACAACAGGCATCCTTCCTCCAGGTGCCTTTCTTGCCTTAAGCATCAATAAAACCCTTTCACGGGCGATCTCAGCAGCTCTAAGGGGCGCATCTTGATCGAGTATCTCAAATCCTGCAAGACCACCAATAGATTCATACCCTGTCTGAAGTTCTCCATCAGAGGAGCCAATTACATGGATTATAAAGGTAGTATAAATCCGCTCATCCTCTGAGCTCCTTCCAAGGGAATTAATTATTCTCACCCTTTTTATAGTGTCAGAATATGTTATCTTTACCTGTTTGATTAGAGGAGATCTTCTTGCTTCTTCGTCTGCCTTAAAAAGAATAGAACACTTTTGCTGCAGAGGAACCTCATCAGGTCTTTTGAGGATATTAAAATCAATATGTGGTTTTTGCCTTTCAATACTGAGTGTCTTTTCTTGGGTCTCTCTCCTTGTAAGGGCTTTTAAGTCCTCTGCAAGTCCTATAATAGAGCTTTCTGAAAGGTCATTTGTATGGGCATAGAAGGTCTTAAAGTCCTTTATGACCCTGATGCCTGCTCCAGAATCAATCCCTGTTGATATCCTTTCAATCCTTTTATCTTCAAGATATATCTGGAGTGTTGCTTTTTCTTCAAGATATATATCAGCATAATCCCCTGCTGAGGAAATCACCTTAAGGACCTTTTCAAGGATTGCCTGATCAAGCATGATTAGGATATTATATCACATGGCTATTGGCATAATAGCAGGAAGTGGTTTTTATGAGTTACCTGATTTTGAGACCATTGATATTAAAAAAATCTCAACCCCCTTTGGTGAACCCTCTGATAACTACAGGATTGGAAAACTCAATGGGTTAGATATAGTCTTTCTGCCAAGGCATGGTGCTCCTCACAGATTTCCCCCCCATAAAGTAAACTACAGGGCAAATATATGGGGATTCAAGGAACTCGGAGTTGAACGACTTATCTCCATAAGTGCTGTTGGAGGGATCAGCAACAATTTAAAGCCAGGAGACATAGTGGTTCTCAGTCAGATTATTGACATGACAGGTGGTTCAAGACCCTCAACATTTTATGATAACGAAGCAGTTCATGTGGACTTTACAGAACCATACTGCCCTCAGATGAGGAAGATTCTTTTAAATTCCTGCTCAGCCCCTGATATTCATCCTGAAGGAACATATGTTGCTGTTAATGGTCCGAGGCTTGAAACAAAGGCAGAGATAGCCCTTTTTAAGCTCTTCGGTGGAGATGTCGTGGGAATGACTGCCATGCCAGAGGCAGTGCTTGCAAGGGAGCTTGAGCTCTGTTTTCTTGGCCTTTCTATTGTTACGAATTATGCTGCGGGAATATCAAAGACAAGACTAACAACCACTGAGGTTGTAGAAAACATGAGGCTTGCAAACAGGAAGGTCCTTACAATCCTCAAGTCTGTTTTGCCATTATTAGATACTGAAAGAACCTGTCCATGTAAGGATAGTCTTAAAGAGGCGGGACTCTGAAAGGAGTATGATGCAAAGCCTTCTTATAGTAGAGGATAAGGAATCAATGCTTGATATGCTAAAGGGCCTCTTTGAAGAGGAGGGCTTAAATGTATTGACTTCAAGGGATGGGCCATCTGCAATAAAAAAGATTAAAGAAGAGAGGATAGATGTGGTTCTTACCGATCTTAAGCTTCCAGGCATGGATGGCCTTCAGATCCTCAAGGAGGTAAAGGCTATAGACCCTTCCATACCTGTAATAGTAATGACTGCCTATGGTTCTATAGAGACAGCAGTAGAGGCCATGAAGATGGGTGCCACAGACTTTGTAACAAAGCCCTTCAATACTGACCATCTTGTTATGCTCATTAAAAAGGTTCTCGAAACAGAGGCTATTAAAAGGGAAAACATACTTCTAAGAGAGGAGATCTCGAGACATATGCCAGTGATAATTGGTCGTAGCAGACCGATGGTGGAACTCATGGATAAGGTCAAAAAGCTGGCAAGGACAAAGACCACTGTTCTTATACTTGGCGAATCAGGCACTGGCAAGGAGCTCATTGCAAGGGCTATCCATTATATAAGTGAGAGGGCAAGAGCCCCTTTTGTTGCTATTAATTGTGCTGCGATACCAAGAGAACTTCTTGAGTCAGAGCTTTTTGGATATGAGAAGGGAGCCTTTACAGGTGCAGAGGCGAGAAAACCAGGAAGATTTGAACTTGCCCATGGTGGCACTATATTCCTTGATGAGATAGCGGAGATGGACCCCTCTCTTCAGGCAAAGCTTCTGAGAATCATCGAAGATGGAATGGTGGAGCGTGTGGGCTCTGTGAGGCCAGTGAAGGTAGATGTAAGGATTATAACTGCAACAAACAGAGACCTTTCAAGAGAGGTATCCCTTGGGAAGTTCAGGGAGGACCTTTTTTTCAGACTCAATGTCTTTCCTCTCTATATTCCTCCATTGAGGGAGAGAAAGGAGGATATCCCCCTTCTTGCAGAGCACTTTCTTAAAAAACTCTCCATTGATCTCAAAATACCTCAGAAGAGGCTTTCAGAAAAGGCGATGGAACTCCTTCTCTCTTACAACTGGAAGGGAAATGTAAGGGAGCTCGAGAATGTTATTGAGAGGGCGATGATCCTATGCGATGGAGATGTCATAATGCCTGAACATCTATCTTTTTATTATCCATGCAGGGAAGACGGCGAGCCCTCTTCTTCGATCATGAATATGATACCCCTTAACGGAACCCTTCAGGAGGCAGTACGGGCTGGCCTCAGACTGATAGAATCTGAGAGGATAAAAAGGGCCCTTGAGGAGACAAGGGGAAATAAACTCAGGGCATCAGAACTTCTTGGTGTGAGTTATAAGACACTCCTTACAAAGATAAAGGAATACAATCTGGAGGAGACATGAAATTAGAGGATTACAGAGGACAGACACCAGCCTGGTGTCCTGGTTGTGGCAACTTTGGGATACTTCAGGCCTTTAAGGAGGCAATGGTAGAGCTAAATATAAGACCTCATAAGTTTACCATTGTATCAGGGATCGGTCAGGCTGGAAAGTTTCCTCATTATCTCAGGTGCAATACCTTCAATGGCCTTCATGGAAGGACATTGCCTGTGGCAACAGGCATAAGGCTTGCAAATCAGGATATGCTTGTTTTTGCAGTAGCTGGCGATGGAGACTGCTATGGAGAGGGTGGGAATCATCTTGTTCATGCCATAAGAAGGAATGTGAATATAAAGCTACTTGTTCACGATAACCAGGTCTATGGATTGACAAAGGGTCAGGCATCTCCAACGAGTCTTCATGGAATGGTCACAAAGGTTCAAACCTATGGTGTTATCTCAGAGCCTCTTAATCCCATAAGCCTTGCCATAAGCCTTGACTGCAGTTTTGTTGCAAGGGGATTTGCAGGAGACATACCACATCTTAAGGAATTAATAAAAGAGGCAACAAGACACAGGGGATTCTGCCTTATCGATATACTCCAGCCTTGCGTGACCTTCAATAAGATTAATACCTATGAATGGTATCGCCAGAGGGTCTATAAACTCCCAGCAGACTATGATCCTTCTGACAGGCACGAGGCCTTCAAAAAGGCCCTTGAATGGGGAGAGAGGATCCCCATTGGTATAATCTATAAAAAAGAGAGACCCATTTTTGAAGAACAGATTCCTGTGTTAAAAGAGGGTCCCCTTGTAGCAAGAAGGCCAAAGACCCAGCCTGTCAATGGATAGCGAGCCTGAGACCTATGAATTGTTTAACAACCTTAAAAGGATGAAAGGTATCTTACTTTCAAAACTGAGTTTTTTGCCAGTTACAGGATGGACGAAGGATAATCTCCAGGCATGGAGGCTGAGCCTGTGGACCGGATTTGTCTTTGCACCATATTTTTTGTCTCCCGCCACAGGATGACCTATTCCTGATAGATGAACCCTTATCTGATTTTTCCTTCCTGTAAGGAGCTTCAGCTCAAGGAGAGAATACCCCATTCCTGTCTTTAAGACTTTGTAGGCTGTGGCTGATGGTTTTGCATCTCTGGAATCAGTCTCATAGACAAGGAGTGTCTTTGATTCCTTAAGCTTAGAGGTTATAACACCTTCCTTCTTTTCGGGAATGCCCTCTACAAGGGCAATATATATCTTTTCTGTCTCATGCCATCTCTCCTGAAGCCTCCTTTTTGCCTCCTCTGTCTTTGCAAAGACCATAATTCCTGATGTATCCCTGTCAAGCCTGTGAACTATAAAAACCCTCTGCCCTTTTGCTTTTAGATATTCATTAAGTATGCGATAGGCGGTCCGTTCCTTTTCTTCCTCTGTAGATATACTCAGAAGCCCTGCTGGTTTATCAATCACTATTATATGGTCATCTTCAAATAATATTTTTATCCTGAATCTTTTCAGTATATCTTTTGATAGGTGTTCTTTTTTGGGAATTATAGATACCTTATCCCCTTCTGAGAGGGGATGGTTATATATTCTGACTGTTTTTCCATTAACAGAAACAGCACCAAACTTAAGGAGTTTTTTGACCCTGTTTCTTTTGAAACCAATGGAAAGGAGGAATCCTTGAAGGTCTGTCTTGGCCTTTACCGTGACTGTCATCGTGCCAATTATACCAGATTTGAGTCCTTGTACTCCGCTGAAACCTGCACCTCCGAGGTGCAGGTTTTTGGATTAGCCTTTTTAAAATACTAATTCACCTTATTTGCCACACCTGTCCAAGATAAGTCTTAAAAGGGCATGAGGCCAAAGAACAGGCTACAGTAGGCTACAGGCTGAAGGCTACAGGCTGACATTTAGGCTACAGGCTATAGGCGACAGGGATATTTTTAT
>DAISHO010000034.1:0-11702 GCA_036822495.1 Thermodesulfovibrionales bacterium | reverse complement strand
AGGACACCTCCTCCAACACCACCAAGGACAGCAACAATACCGAGTATAAAGGTGACGATAAAAAGCACAACTGGCCATATCCACCATGGTGTTGCTGACTCATGAGTAGCAGTCTCTACTACATCTGTTGAGCCGTAAGTGAACTGCAAGGTTGACAGAAGAATAAGCACCACAAGGCAGATAACAAATATTGGCGAAGTAACAGTAGACTTCTTAAAATGCATTCTTTAGCCTCCTACTATCTTCGTTTGGAATATTATTGAAATTTGCAATAGCCATATTGCTTTTTTAAGCAAAAATACTATAACACAGATGAAGAATAATTGTAGCAAAAAAAATCTTATAGGTAGATAAGATAATCTTAGCGCAGTAGATTAGTAAAATTAGAGCATCAGGAAATTTGGAATAAATACTTCTTACTTTAAAAACTGCTGCTCTACTGCTCTGTTGCTCTACTTATGCCCTGATAAATATCCAGAGGCATGTAATGAACAGGCTGATGAGTGTTACGGGGATTCCGACCTTTGCATGCTCCCTGAAAGTGATTCTTACGCCGTAACTGGAGGCTATCTCAAAGACTATGAGATTTGCAATACTTCCAATAACAATAAGATTTCCAGCATAGGTGCTCGATAAGGCAAGGACATACCACTGGGGGTGATTTTCCTGTTCAAGAAATCTTGTAAGGAGCATTGTGGCAGGGACATTGCTTACAAGATTGCTAAGTATTGTGGAGACCGCTGTGAGTATATATAGATTATGAAGTCTCAGACCCTTTCCCTCAAGAAAACCGAGTATCTTTTCTGGAAGATGAATCACCTCAATCCCCTGAATCACAATGAATAAGGCACAGAAGAGGGTAAGGAGATGCCAGTCAATGTTCTCAAGAATGGACCTTGTCCTCATAGTCCTGCTACAGAGGAGAAGGCCTGCTATAATAATGGCACTAACCTCTCTTGGCAGTGGGGAAAAGAAGAGAACAATAAGAACCAAAAGCGCGATAATCCCCTTTGTGCTCTGATGTCTGTTGAAGGGCCTCATTTCCTCATCTATACAGAGGGGAAATTTCGGTTTCATCTCCCGTGACGACTGAGCGAAAGGCTCCTGACTGCTGACTTTTGACAACTGGCTCTTTTTTACTGAACCTGAATAAAAGCCCTTAAGGATAATAAAAGACACAATAAGTGAAAGCAGAGATGGAGGAAGGCACCAAAGGATGAACTCCCCAAAAGGAAGCCTTCCAAGCTGACCTATGAGCATATTCTGGGGATTGCCAATAATGGTTGCTGCTGAGCCGATATTGGCAGAAATGGCAAGACCAAGGAGATAGGGAACTGGGTTAAGTCCTGCCCTGAGGGCTGATACTGTTATTACAGGTGTGAAGGCAAAGCAGATAATATCATTTGTAAGAAGGGCTGAAAGGCCTCCGCTGACAAACATTATTAAAAATAAAAATCTCCAGGGTCTATCAGTAAGCTGAGATATCTTCAGGGCAACCCATGTGTAAAACCCTCCAAGTCTGAACTGAGAAGAAACGACCATGAGGGAATAGAGAAGCAGAATGGTGGGAAAGTCAATTGCCATTATTGCCTCTTCAGTGCTCAATACACCAGAGGCAACCATTGCTATAGCCCCGAGGATTGCGATACCAGTCCTGTCAAGGGCAAGACCTGGTATCTCCCCAATGGCTATGCCGGCGTAGGTACCAATAAAGATAAGGAGTATTAGAGTGTGCAAAGAACTCTCTGCCATTAAAATGGTCTGACTATTGTTTAAGCCTTTCTATCTCTTTTTTAATCTCATCTATCACATCTGCATTAAAAATCGACTTTTTATCATCCTTTTTAATTGAGAAAATAATGAATACCTTTCCACCTTTATCTCTCTGAAATTTATCATGTGTTTTGCTCAACCATTCTTTCCATCTATAAATTTCAGGAGTTTGCTCATATGTTATTGGTTTTATCTGCAATCCAACGTAACGATTCCCAATCTGAATATAAAAATCCACATTGTATAATCTATCCCATTCGTCTGGTGCTGGATGGATTTCTACTCCCAAATCTCTTTGCAATTTTCCATATATTGTCTTTATTTCTGTTTGATAACCTTCGAAGGTTCTATTTACAACAAGATTATAAATATATTGAAGACAATCTTCTTCGGTCACTTCTTCTATCTCTGCCTGAAGAACTTCTGTTATCTTTGTATAAAGTTTCCGTCCTAAATCCCTAATATATTCTTGCGGAAGAAGATCAATTCCCTTTTGATTTAGCATTTTAGTTAACCGCTTGAAATAGAACGATTCCCATTCTTTTATCGTTTTTGGATCGCATTCTCTGATCCATAATGATACAGGTCCCACGCTATCTTTTTTATTTAATCCCCATCTGTTGGTAGCCATGTTCAATATCCATTCCTTTGCCATCCTTTGTCTCCTTCCAGATCTTGATAAATTTATCCTTATACCTGTGATTGTAAGATAAATCAGGAACAGCTAAACCCGATTTTATAAGATAAGCATTAACAAAGATTTTATTCTTGAGATAAACATATGCTTGTACCGTTTCTTTATCAACTACATTGCCGCTCTCAAACTTTAATATTACATTCTTTCCAAGGATATAGTGGTGCAAATAGTTTATGGCCTCATCCTTTCTATGAGGTCGTATTCCCAGGAATTTAACAAATAATCCCGTATGTAGTTGTAAGGTATTTTCATCAACTATTTTAATAACCTTATATAACCTATCGCCACTAAATCTAAATCTCTCTGAAGCTATCTTTGGTCTTGCATCCTGAATTCGTGGGGTATATTCTATAAGGGGTAGTTCTAATATATCTTCATCTCTTTCAATAATCTGGATATTATTTATCCCAACTTTTTGTTTTATTATTTTAAGAAAATCCCTGTTAATTTCATAGCCGATAGCATTTCTTTTCAGTTCTAATGCAACCTTTATGGTAGTGCCACTTCCCAGAAAAGGATCAAGCACTGTATCACCAACAAAACTAAACATCTTTATGGCTCTTCTTGGCAACTCATCAGGAAACATAGCCTCATGTCCTATCTGTCTTGCTCCACCAAACCGCCAGTGTCCTGAAAAATATTCCTTCCACTCCTCCTTTGTGAGGCGGGATGCCTCTTTTATCTTTTTTGAGACTATCCTGCTTTTACCTGGTTTCTTAAAAATGTGTATAAATTCATAATCTATCTCAACAATTCCATTTGGTGGATAAGGGAATGAGCCCATCACATTTGCACCACCAGTTGTGTTCATAGTAGTCTTCTTCTGCCATATAATAGAGCCCATAAAATCAAAGCCAATCTCCTCACATTGTCCTATAAATTCAGCATGAATTGGTATTACCTTATATCTCCCATATATAACTGACCGCGCAAATTGATCTCCTATATTCAGACAGAATCTTCCACCTTTTTTAAGGACACGATAGCATTCTTTCCAGACATAATATAAATCCTTTAAATATTCATGGAGGGTCTGACCGTAACCTATCTGGCCTGGGACTCCGTAATCCTTTATATGCCAGTAGGGAGGAGATGTGATGATTAAATCCACCTCTTCGTCTGCTACTTCTTTCATCTGCCTGCTGTCAGCTATTATGACTTTTGCCATTGCTTCCATTCCTTAATACCCCTTATCATTTTAAACTAAATCAGGCAGGAGATAATAGTGTCTGACTGTTATTTTTGCCATCAATTGAGTTTAAATAAAACATATAAAAATTTATTGATGAAAAGGTGAAGATGTTTGAAGGTGATTCAGGAGCTTTAAGATTCCAGCCATAATCTGTCCTGGTGTTGGTGGACAGCCAGGGATGAAGCAGTCAACAGGGATAACCTTTGCAACACCATCTGTAACTGCATAGCTTCCTTTATATACGCCACCATCAATAGCACAGTCTCCGCAGGCAACAACAAGCCTTGGCTCAGGTGTTGCAATATAGGTCTTTTTGAGGGCAAGCTCCATCTGCCTTGACACAGGTCCTGTAACAAGGAGCATATCGGCATGCCTTGGAGAGGCAACAAAGTCTATCCCGAATCTCTGGATATCATAAACAGGATTTGTAAGAGCAGTGCATTCCCATTCACAGGCATTGCATGAGCCAGCATCTACCTGCCTGATCCTTAAAGACCTGCCAAAGATAGCATCTATCTTCTGCTTAAGTTCAACAACTATAGCCTCTTCCTCTGGTCTGAGTTTAAATCCCTCAGGATATGGTAAAACAGGCTTTCTGGAGAAAATATTTTTAAATATCTGCTCTAACATTATTCCTCCCTCGATATTATTCACCCCGAATTCTTACCCTCGATTCCTCAACAATCCACAAACGGTGATACACTTGTTCTTTTTGGAAAAGCGGTATAATATTTTTAAAAACATTTATTATATGAAACTTTGTTTGAGCTTGAAGCCTTAAAACAATAATGCCTGAAAAATCTTCAGGAGAATAGTTTCTAATATCAGAAAATCTGTATCCAAAGTAACCAGAATCCGATTTTCTTTTTTACAAATGTCTATCAGAAGAGAATCTTTTACGCCTTGTAATCCCTCATCATTTACACTTTTTTGAATCATATCCAGCATTATTAAGCATTTCAGCGATCTCTACTGGTAGGTTTTCATCTATCTTGAATTGCATAAACTAATCAAGAATAGACACAAGTCTCTCTTTTGAAAGCTCAGCTGCATAGGCAATAGCAGCCCTTATATCCTCATGAGATAAAGATGGATAACTCTTCAAGATTTCCTCTTCACTAATACCTGCAGCAAGATTATCAAGGATAATTGAAACCATTATTCTTGTGCCTTTGAAACATGCCTTTCCATGGCATATAAGTGGGTCAACTATTATCCTTTCCTTCCAATTTACCATATCTCATTATATCATAAAAAAACCATGAGCCCTCACATATCTGTTCCTGAATAGCTTAGATTAAAACTCTTATTGCATAAGGGAAAGTCAGGCACGATGTTTCCATGCACTGCAAAAGGCACAGCTGGCCAGTTACAGTATGAAGGAGACCTCAGTTTTACCCTGAAGGGTCTTCTGTCCTTCCCTGACATAACCCAGTAAAATACCGAACCCCTTGGCGTCTCTGTGTAGCCAAGGGAAGACCTGTAAGGCGGTATCTCCTTTACCTCTACCATCAGTTCACCTCTGTACTGGTTTTCAAGCAAGGCATTTATCATTGATATAGAACACTCTGCCTCCTCTGCCCTTACCATCATCCTTGCAAAGACATCACCCTTTGCCATTGTGTGTGCCTCAAAATCGAGCCTGTCATATAAAAGATGGGGGTGGACCTTTCTTATATCATCATTTATACCCGATGCCCTTGCTGCAACCCCTGTTACCCCTAATCTTCGGGCTATATCCTTTGAAAGCCTTCCTGTATTCTCAAGCCTCTCTATATGGGAGACACTTCCAAGCAGGAGCTTCATAAGGGCCTTATATTGCTCTGTAACATCAGAAACAGTGGATAACATATCATCTGCCTTAAGGAATGGGTCTATCCTCACTCCACCAATCACATTCACACCTCTGAGATACCTGCTTCCTGTAAGCCTCTCATTCAATTGCATAAGTATCTCTTTTATCAGCGCACCCCTTTGATTACCAACAGCCAATCCAGTGCCAGCACACATGTTTCCAATGTCACCAATATGGTTATAGAGCCTCTCAAGCTCAAGAAGGAGCGTCCTCACTGCCTTCGCCTTCTCTGTTATCTCGATACCTACAAGTCTTTCCACTGCCATGCAATAGGCTGTAGAATGGGAGAATGAAGATGTGCCAGAAACCCTTTCAGCAAGCCTCACCCCATCCTCAAGGGTCCTTTGCTCAAAGAGCTTCTCTGTGCCTTTATGGGTATAAAAGAGCCTTGGCTCAAGGAAGAATATGGTCTCTCCAACGGCACTGAACCTAAAATGGCCTGGCTCTATAATCCCCGCATGGACAGGCCCAACCGGTATCTCATAGATACCCTCACCTTCTACCTCCATGAATTCATAAGGAACCTTTCTGAGAGTTCCCTCTCCCCATTCCTTAAGCTCCTGCTCTGTTATCCTCCAGCCCTTTCTAAGAGGATGAGAGTCAGGAGGAAAGGAGTCATGAAATACAAGCCTCCTTGGGTCAGGATGTCCCTTTGGCTCAAGGCCAAACATATCCCTTATCTCACGCTCATACCAGTGGGCAGCAGGAATCTCCCTTGTTATGGAAGAAAAGGTAAGGTCATCCCTTAATGAGATATAAATTATATAGAATTTATCCACTCCAGGGATAGAAAATACGGCATAAATCCTGAAGGCATTATCAATCTCTCTTTCGTCTGTTGCGAACATGACTCTCAGAAGTGCCTTCTTAGTGTCCCATAGATAAAGACAGGCCTCCTTGAAGTCCTCCCTTTTTACCTCAATATAGACCTCATTAAGATGTTCCTTTATGTTTAAGGCCTTATTTTTTATTCTCTCCATTCTTACTTTACCCCTTCATCCAATATACTCCTTACACCTGACCAGATGGCTCTGTCAATAAAATCAGGTATCCAGAGGCCTAAGACCAAGATAAGGACAGCCATAATAAACATAATAATCCGCTGAAGACCTAATCCCGAACTCCTAATCTTTATATGTGAACCTTCTGTTTTTTCAGGGCTGCCAAAGAGTATCTTACCAAAACCTGAAAGCATCCCATAAAAGACCATTACAACAAATATCAGAAATAACCCAACCACAGGCCAGAGTCCTTTGTCAGCACCTGCCTTAAGAATCGTGAATTCACTTATGAATATATTAAATGGCGGGCTACCAGCAAGGGACAGGGCACCAAGAAATGTTATGGTGCCAAGGAATGGAAGGCTTGAAAGGACACCTTTCACCCTGTCTATCCTTGTTGAGCCATAATGGGCCTGTATCATCCCTGACGCAAAGAACATTAAAGGCTTAGCAATACTGTGGTTCAGGATGTGTAAGAGGGCTCCATAAAGTGCAAAAGGACCTCCAATGCCTGTGCCGAGGGATATAATACCCATATGCTCAATACTGCTATAGGCAAGGAGTCTCTTGTAGTTCTCCTGAACAAGGATAAATATTGATGATATACCCATGGAGATGAGACCGAAGAGGATCAGGAGATTTCCTGTAAAGATACTTCCTGCTGATGGCTCCACGATAGAGAGAAATCTCATTATCCCGTAAAAGGCAGTGTTTAAGAGTATGCCTGAAAGGAGGGCACTTATCGGGCTTGGTGCCTCACTATGGGCATCAGGTAGCCAGTTATGTAAAGGTGCAAGCCCTGCCTTTGTCCCATAACCAACAAGGACAAAGATAAAGGCAAGCTTCATGGTTGATGGATTGAGCCCTGGTGCCACCTTTCGCAGTTCTGTCCAGTTGAGAATACCCTCTGTGCCTTTTACAGAGATAGAGGCATAATAGGTGATGAATGTCCCGAGAAGGGCAAAGGTAATCCCCACTGTGCAGAGGATTATATACTTCCAGGCAGCCTCAATAGCCATGGGCCTCTTTGTGTAGCCAAGTCCGATAAGCACAGCAGAGACAATGGTTGTTGCCTCTATGGCAATCCACATAAGGGCAAGATTGTTCGCAACAGTAACAAGGAGCATGGTAAAGACGAAGAGATGAAAAAGGCCATAATATCTCCTTATGCCTTCTTTATCTATAAGACCAATATGGAGCTCATGGTCAATATAATGAATGGAATAAATAGCAGAGGCTATACAGAGGAATATCACGAGGCTCATTATATATGCTGAGAGGCCATCCATGTATAAAAGCCCTGCCTCAGAAATCCCTGATGAAAAGGCATCTCTAATAACAGGTATTGATGCCAGTGCAAGCAAGATTGAGCCTGCCATGCTCACATAACCTGTTAGACGATGACCCTTCAAGAGATAACATATAATTGCAGTAACAACAGGAATCAAGAGTATCGTTATCATCTTTATCCCTTCAGTATTGTTAATTTATCAAGGTCAGAGGAGGCAAAGGCCCTCTTTATCTGAACAGCAAATATGCCGAGTATAATTATGCCCATAAGCATATCAAAGAGGACACCCAGTTCTATTATCATGGGCATGCCATATGTAAGGGAAAAGCCTGCAAGGAAAAGCCCGTTCTCCATAAACAGTAGTCCGAGCACCTGCGTGATAGCCTTTCTTCTGGTTATCATTGTAAAGAGACCAATCAGTATCACTGCAAGGGATATCTGGAGGACATTCCTTGAAAAACCTGTTATGAATATACCCTCTTTGAGAGAGGCATAGACTATGGCAACGAGCAAACCCGATATGGTAAGAGAAAGGGCGTTGCTGATATAAGGCTCAACTTCATGGGTAACCTTCATTTCCCTGACAATCTTTCTCAAAAATAGAGGTATAACTACACCCTTACTGATAAATGTAACGAGGGATGCAGCATAGAGGTGGAACTCTCCTATCATAAACGCAACAATGCCGATCAGGGCTGATAAAAGCCAGGAGTTAACCGCATAGGCCTTCACTGAGGATTCGAGCCTCCTCATGCCATTCAGTGCCACTGCAGTAAGGAGTATCCCTACAGATACGAAATCAACAATTGAAAATACCTCTATCCAGTTTTTCATGTTGCTACCTTCCCATCATCACATAACTCAAGAGGGACAACAGGGCAAGAACAAAGGCCCCTCCAAGGAGTGACGGAAGCTGGAAGAACCTCATCTTTGCCCTCGTCGACTCTATCAGTGCCATTAAAAAGGCCATTAAAAGAATCTTCACAAGATATATCCCTGTAGATATTGCAATTGACAGGGCATCTCCTGAAGAAGTAAGACCAAAGGGAAAGAATATATCAATGGCAAGGGTGAATAAGAGGACCTGCTTTATATAATGAGCCCACTCCATAAGTGCAAGGTATCTGCCTGAATACTCAAGAAGCATACCCTCGTGAATCATCGTGAGTTCAAGATGGGTATCAGGATTATCAACAGGTATCCTTCCTGTCTCTGCAATAATCGCCACAAGGAATGCTGAGAAGGCAAGGAGATGGGACGGCGTGTAAAAGGCAGTTCCATGGCCTGTTACCTTAACCAGGTTTGTGGAGCCAGCAGAGATGGCTGCTGTAAAAAGGGCAAGCATGACCATAGGCTCTACGAGGACAGCAACAGTCATCTCCCTGCTACTTCCCTCTCCTCCAAAGGCTGTTCCAGCATCAAGTCCTCCAAGGGCCATAAAAAATCTCCCGAGTCCAAGGATATAGACAAGGGCAATAAGGTCTGCCATTGAGCTAAAGGCAACATTCGTTGATATTACCGGCACAACCATGGTTGCAGCAACTGCTGATGAGAAGACAACATATGGCGTAATCCTGAAGACCCAGGAGGCTACATTAGATATGACCATATCCTTTTTAAAAAGCCTTATGAGGTCATAATAAGGCTGAAATACACCAGGGCCTCTCCTTCCCTGCATGTTTGCCTTGAGCTTTTTGATTATGCCATTAACAAGAGGG
Source organism: Thermodesulfovibrionales bacterium (assembly GCA_036822495.1). GTDB lineage: Bacteria > Nitrospirota > Thermodesulfovibrionia > Thermodesulfovibrionales > CALJEL01 > CALJEL01. Next base: position 2,175 of record DAISHO010000034.1, on the reverse strand, counting down.
GATAAGATAATTATGAGTAAAAACTGTAGATATTCCATCTTTTAACTCCCGAACACCAGAAGGAGAATCAGCGTTACCAGGATATATCCAAGATAAAGATGGAGGCTTCCTGACTGAAGGAGCCTCACCTTTGAAGCAATCCTGTGAATAATACTCACAAAAGGCTCATAGAGATACCTCTCAAAGAAAGGCGTAATCTCAGCACTGTATCTGATGGACTTAACAAAAAAGGGCTTTACGATATAGGAGACAGAGAGTTCCCTTCTTGGAAGGTATATCCGTTTAAAGATATTTCTTATGGGCTTTGTAAAGGCTGTTGCTGAATACTGCATCCTTGGTGTGAGTGAAGGGATACCGCAGTCCCAGGATTCAGCAAAGGTTATCTTCCTTTTGCCACCAACAGTATAAATAAATACAATAGTTGCGATAGCCATGACCACCATCGTGACCAGTAAAAATTGGGGTGAAAGACCCGCATTGCTTTCATTTATAAATATAAGACCCTGATAAGTGGGGATACCGTATGAACCAGTTATTAAAAATGATACAGGTGCTATCACACCTGTGACCGTCCCGGGAAAGATTCCGAGAATCAGGCACAGGGATGCAAGAATAGCCATCCCTGAAATCATAGAGATAGATACCTCATGGGCATTTTCTGCATGGGAACTCCTTGGCATTCCGAGAAAGGATATGCCAAAGGCCTTTACAAAACAGGCTGCTGCAAGGGCACCTGTAAGAGCAAGGGCTGCACCGCCAAGGGGAGACAGGAGCTTTGCTGTTATAGACGGATTCTTAAAACCGAGCAAAAGGGACTGATAGGTTAGCCATTCACTCACAAAGCCATTGAAGGGTGGCAGGGCACATATAGAGATAGAGCCTATCAGGAAAAAAAAACCTGTATAGGGCATCTTCTTAAGAAGGCCACCGAGTTCCTCCATATCCTTTACACGGGTTGCATGAAGCACTGCTCCAGCACCCATAAATAGAAGCCCCTTGAAGACTGCATGATTGAGGACATGGTAAAGACCTGCTATTAAAGCTATTGAGGAGAGTGTGTATAGGCCACTGGTCTTGAATAACATAGCTGCACCTATGCCAAGGAGGATAATCCCGATATTTTCAACACTGTGATAGGCAAGGAGTCTCTTCATGTCATGCTCCATAAGGGCATACATGACGCCAAGGACAGAAGAGACCGCACCTATAATGAGTATCGTTATCCCCCACCATTCAGGACCACTGCCAAGGATATCCATGCTCACCCTCAGGAATCCGTATATACCTGTCTTTATCATCACACCTGACATAAGGGCAGATATGTTTGATGGTGCTGTTGGATGGGCCCTTGGCAGCCATGTATGAATCGGCACAACTCCTGCCTTTGTGCCAAAGCCGATTATAGAAAAAATAAAGATAATATCCTTTATATCCTGTGGGATATTGGAGGCAATTGCCTTTATGGCAGAAAGCTCCATGCTTCTGCTGTAACTGTAGAGCAAAAGAAAAAGGGCGATAATGAAGGCAGTGCCAATATGTGTCATGACTGCATAGACAAGACCTGCCTTTGCAGACTTATGCTCCCGCTCAAAGGTTACAAGAAAATATGAGACAATGGACATGGTCTCCCAGAGGATAAGGAAGGTTATTATGTTTTTTGAGAGGACAACTCCGTACATACTCAGGACAAATAGATTAAAGAGAAGACCCATCAACCCTTTATTTTTCATATCCCTGGTATAACCTATAGAATAGAGCGAGACAGTAAAGACGAGGATAGATATTATAATGACAAAGAGTCCTGAAAGGGCATCGCCACCAAAGGAGAATTCCAGAGCCAAGCCTGATATTAATTTAATGTCAAGGGATTGAGGTCCGGCAAAGAGGAGATAAAGACCTACAATAGTAAAGAGTATCGAACCAGAAGCAGAGAACAGATAGACAATGAGGTTAAGACTCAAGATAGAAACAAGAGAGGCCAGAAAGAAAAAAACAACCCCTGCATATAAAAAGAGCTCAGAATTCATTTTATAGAAATAATCTCCCTACCTTTAATATGCTATTGAATTTTATTTTATATACCAACTGTCAAGAAAAAATCAAGGGCGTGTGTGGTTCTGTGTGGTTACTATTTTAAAATGTCACACTTAATTACTATTTTGAAATGTCACATAG
>DAISHO010000033.1:0-11851 GCA_036822495.1 Thermodesulfovibrionales bacterium | reverse complement strand
GATTGATGAGAGTGATATGATAGCAAAGCCTGATCCGTCAACCTTTACCCTTCTACCATGGAGGCCTAAGGAAAAGGCAGTGGCAAGGATGTTCTGTGACATCTATGAGCCTGATGGCACACCTTACAAGGGCGACCCAAGAAATGTCCTAAAGCGTGCCCTTGAAAAGGCAAGGGCCATGGGATTTGACCACTTCTATCTTGGACCTGAGCTTGAATACTTCTATTTCAAGTCTGATAAGTGCCCTGATATCCTTGACGAAGGTGGATATTTTGATTATCCCCTTGATGCAGCAGAGGACCTGAGGCGTGAAACAATTCTTGCTCTTGAAGAGATGGGTATAAGGGTGGAATACTCTCATCACGAGGTTGCACCTTCCCAGCACGAGATTGACTTAAGATATGCCGATGCCCTTGAGATGGCTGATATGGTTATGACCTACAGGGTAACGGTAAAGGAGATTGCTCGAAAGTATGGTGTTTATGCAACCTTTATGCCAAAGCCACTCTTTGGTCAGAACGGTAGCGGAATGCATACCCATCAATCCCTTTTCAGGGGCGACAAGAATGCCTTCTTTGATCCAAAGGATAAGTATCATCTCTCTGATGTAGCAAAATCCTACACAGCAGGTATTCTGAAACACATTAAAGAGATTACTCTTGTGTTGAATCAATGGGTAAATTCTTACAAAAGGCTTGTCCCTGGTTATGAGGCACCAGTTTATATATGCTGGGCAAGAAGGAATCGCTCGGCCCTCATAAGGGTTCCAATGTATAAACCAGGCAAAGAAAAGGCTACAAGGATAGAGCTTAGGTCACCTGATCCTGCCTGTAATCCCTATCTTGCCTTTGCCTGTATGCTCCATGCTGGACTAAAGGGAATAGAGAGCCGTTATCCCCTTCCTGAGCCAACAGAGGTTGATGTTTATCACCTTTCACCTGAGGAAAGGCAAAAACTTGGTATAGAGGAACTACCAGGAAGCCTCATAGAGGCCATTGAGATTGCTGAAAGGAGTGAGCTTCTCAGAGAGGCTCTCGGAGACCATGTATTTAATGAGCTCATAACGAGCAAGAAGATTGAATGGGATGACTACAGGATAAGAATACATCCATATGAATTAGACAGATACCTGCCTATACTTTAAAAAATGGTTCAAATAGTTTCAGGTTATTCAAGATAGTTTCTGGCCAGCCACATTAGTGGCTGGCCTTGATTTTATATTTTTTTATCTTATATCCAATCTGTCTCTGGGTAATACCGAGCAATCTGGCAGCACGGGCCTGATTGAAATTACAACTCCTCAGGGCATCCTCTATCCTTCTCTTTTCTAATTCTTTAATCTCCTCTTCGAGGGAAGATCCCTCACTTCTATTTGAGAACCTCTGCACCCCTGACCTAATATGAACAGGAAGGTCTTCAGGTGTTATTACCTCACCCTCAGCAAGGACAATAAGCCTCTCAATGGTATTCTCAAGCTCCCTGACATTCCCGGGCCATGAATATTCTGTTAGTCTCACCATCGCCTGTGGAGAAATAGATATTTGCCTTTCATACTCCATGTTAAACCTCTTCAGAAAATGGTCTATAAGGACCGGTATGTCTTCCTTTCTTTCTCTTAAAGGAGGAAGAAATATGGGAATGACATTCAATCTCCAGTAAAGGTCTTCTCTGAAGAAACCTTTTTTTACCATATCCTCTAAGTCCCTGTTTGTTGCTGCAATTAATCTGACATCAGCCTTTATTGACCTTATGCCACCAAGCCTCTCAAAGGTATGTTCCTGAATAACCCTCAAGACTTTTGCCTGAAGTGAAGGACTCATTTCGCCTATCTCATCAAGAAAGAGGGTTCCTTTATTGGCAAGCTCAAATTTACCAGGTTTTTTCGTTACTGCACCTGTGAAAGCTCCTCTTTCATAACCGAATAGTTCTGCTTCAAGGAGGTTCTCGGGTATAGCAGCACAATTAACAGCAATAAATGGACCATTTGCCCTTGGAGATTCATAATGGATTGCCTTTGCAATAAGCTCTTTACCCGTTCCACTCTCACCTCTAAGCAATACCGTTACCCTGCTCTTTGATACCTTCAAGGCTGTTTTAATAACCTCATGCATCCTGTCAGAGACAGTAATAATATTCTGGATGCTGAAGCGATTCCTTAGCTCAAAGGTAAGCTCCTCTCTCTTGAGCCTCTCTTCTGAAAATCTCTGGTGGAGTTTAATCGCCTGACCCATAAGGGTAGCAACAATCTTCAGCACCCTCAAGTCCTCTTCAAAGGATATATTTTTATCAAAAAGTCTATCCACAGAGAGGACACCAAGGGTCTCTTCTTTTATCTTTATAGGTACACAGAGAAAGGAGATATTATCCTTATTGATTCTTGCCTTTGTCCTGTTCAAAAACAATGGCTCCTTTCCAATATCAGGGACAACAATTGGTGAACCTGTCTCTACAACCTTTCCAACAATACCCTCACCTATCCTGTATTTCCCTCTCGCTATTTGTTCTCTTGTAAGGCCATAGGCTACTGCTATCCTCAATTCAGATGTTTCTGGATCAAGTAAGGTTATGGTACCCCTTGTCATGTGAAGATAGTCAGAAAGGACCTTAAGTGCTCGAGAAATGTTTTCTTCAAGGTCAAAGGATGAACTCAAAACCTTACTTACCTCAAGGAGGGCCGTTAGTTCCGCATTCTTTCTTTCAAGGCTATTCATAACCTATTATGACAATTTTGTAATAATAAATACAATAGTGATTATATCCTTGTGCTCATATCTGTCCAAAATAATTCTTAAAGGGGTATGAAGTCGAAAAAGCACAAAAGGTGACACCTTAAGCCTATTTGAAAAAGCCCATCTCAATTTGTTTTGGACAGCGGTAATTTGTGCTAAGATAATAAAATGAAAGAAAAAAAGCCCCACACACTACCTCCATCGGTTGTATATATCTTTTTTGCCCTTGGCATAATCTCTGCAACAGCCTTCAGGGCGATTATCTTCTTTCAAAGGTTTGAGCCCCAATGGGTAAGGCCAGTGTGGTACATCGGGACTATTGGATATATGCTCTTTTTTCTCTATAGATTTTACATAGCAGAAAAAAGAAAGAAGACTATTGAGAGATTTCAATTAATAGAAAAGGTAAAGGCAAATGCCTGCCTCACCAATGAAGACAGGGAGATTGTTATATATCTTCTGTCGTCCATTAAAAGATCTCCTGAAAATATAAATTATTTTGTTATATTCATCTTTTCTGTTATTGCTGTTGCCATTGATATATACCTCAGCCTCAGAAGGTAAGCCCTACAAAATAATCTATTTAACAAATTTGTAATTAAATACAATTTTGTAATTCACCCTTCTCAAAAATTATTTAAAAATCAATTAATTATGTATGGCATGAATTGTGCTTTGTAATTAGAAATTAAAAAGGAGGTAAAGGATGAAAAGATTAAAGGTCTTATTACCAATTTTTCTGATGCTCAGCTTTTCAGCAGCTAATACCTATGCTGAGGATAAGGTAACAGGCAGTGCCTCTGTTGGCGTATTTAACCGCTATATCTTCAGGGGCTATGAGATAGGCTCTCACAGCCTCGTAATTCAGCCTACCCTTAGCGTCTCCTATAAGGGTTTTTCTCTAACCCTATGGGGTAATATTGATAGCAATGAGCATCTAACACAGTCCTTTTCACCTGACAATGAAGGACATAAGAGCTTCAATGAAACAGACTTGACATTGAGCTATACCTATGGGATTAAAAGGCTCTCTCTGACAGGTGGTTATATTTATTATGGTACTAAATATACTGCTGAGACAGAAGAGTTATTTATAAGTGTATCTTATGATATGCTCCTTAAGCTGACACTGTCTATCTACCGGGACATTAATGAGTATGGAGGCACATATCTTAATCTCTCTGTGGCTCACTCAGTACCTGTATATAAGGATATAACTTTTGACTTAGGTGCATCTGCTGGTTACTTTGTAGGTGATGATGAGTACTGGAATACCTATGAAAGTTCCACAGGAGATTATACTGGCAATAAATACAGGACACTCCATGACGGTATGATAAAGGTAGGTTTCACAATTCCTGTAGCAAAAAATCTCTCTATTCAGCCCGTTGCCCAGTACTGGTTTCCCTTTTCGGATAAGGCAAAAAAGACAGTGGACGGAAAATCCTATAACCATAATGGAAAACTTGATGATACCTTTGTGACAGGTATAAATCTAAGTCTCAGTTTTTAATGAGACTTAAAAAAGGAGGCTAAAATGAAACGATTAACTGTAACTTTGGTTTTTATGGCAGTATCAAGTCTCTACGGGTTAGCCTTTGCAGAGGAGATACAGCCAAAGATCGACACGGGTGATACTGCCTGGATGATTGTTGCAACTGCCCTTGTTATGCTCATGACAGTCCCAGGACTTGCCCTCTTTTATGGCGGTCTTGCAAAGAGGAAGGACAGCCTCAATACAATAGCCATGTCCTTTGTTGCCTTTTCAATAGTAAGCGTCCTGTGGGTCGTCTATGGCTATACCCTTGCTTTTGGAAACGATATTCTTGGGATCATCGGGAATCCATCTAAATTATTCCTTTCGGGTGTCAATCGTGATAGCATATCAGGAACAATCCCGGAATACATATTTATTGTCTATCAACTTACCTTTGCAGCCATTACTGTCGCCCTCGTGAGTGGCGCATTAATTGAGAGGATGAGGTTTTCTGCCTGGATACTCTTCTGCATATTATGGATGACCTTTTCATATCTTCCTGTTGCCCACTGGGTATGGGGTGGTGGATTTCTTGCAAGGCTTGGTGCCCTTGACTTTGCAGGTGGAACTGTAGTGCATATCAATGCTGGTATTGCAGCCCTCATTGGTGCTATTATGCTCGGCAAAAGAAGGGACACATCCCTGATTCCCCATAACCTCACAATGGCAGTTACAGGAGCAGGACTTTTATGGTTTGGGTGGTTTGGATTCAATGCTGGCTCTGCCCTTTCTGCTAATGGTCTTGCAGGGGCTGCCTTTATCAATACCAATACTGCCACAGCATCTGCAGCCCTCTCATGGATGTTTACAGAATGGCTATATTCAAAGAAACCCACTATACTCGGTATTGCCTCAGGAGCAGTTGCTGGACTTGTTGCCATAACTCCTGCTGCAGGTTTTGTAAATATTATCGGAGCTATTATCATAGGTATTGTGGCCGGGATAGTACCTTATTTTGCAGTGGTAAAGCTAAAACCACGGCTTGGTTACGATGATACCCTTGATGCCTTTGGAATCCATGGCATAGCAGGAACTCTCGGTGCACTCTTGACAGGTCTCTTTGCAGACCCTGCTATAAATGAGGCAGGAAAAGGAGCATTCTTTGGAAATCCCTATCAGTTTCTGATACAGGCTCTGGCAGTTGCAGTCACTATTGTGTATGTCTCTGTAATATCACTCTTCGTATTTCTTGTTATAAGAGTCCTCTCAGGCTTGAGAGTTGATAGAAATGATGAACTAATAGGTCTTGATGAAAGCCAGCATGGTGAAAAGGCCTATAATCTGCATATCTAAAGGAGGTTTCCAGATGAAAAAGATAGAGGCGATAATAAAACCCTTTAAAATTGATGAGGTTGTTCAGGGACTTTCAGAGGCAGGAATAATCAGTGGCATGACTGTTTCGGAGGTGAGGGGATTTGGGAGACAGAAGGGATTTGTGGAGATCTACAGAGGAAGGGAATATGAGATAAGGTTTCTTCCAAAGCTCAAGATAGAGATAGTACTTAGTGATGAACTTGTAGAAAAGGCTATTAGTGTAATAACTGAGAGGGCAAAGACAGGTGAGGTGGGAGATGGTAAGATCTTTATATTCAATCTTGAAGATGCCTTAAGGATAAGAACAGGCCAGAGAGGCGAAGAGGCCCTCTGAGTTATTGTTTTTTTTTAGGATTTGTTTTATTATAAATAGGCAAACGATTGTCGTTTGCCTATTTTTGTCTTTAGAGGTTAAAGAATGTGCAGGCTTGCAGCTATAACATCAGATGAGTATTTCTCACCAATGGAGAATGTCCTTGCCCTCGAGACTATGAAGGAAGGACATGATGGCTCTGGCATGGGTCTTATGCTTAAGAACCTTGGTGGAGATTTTGAGGAGCTGAAGGAATATCCTATCCTTTCAGGCATATCTTCACAAAGAGGTATAAAGCTCCTTGATGAATATATGGACAGGCTCGGTTTTAAGCTCAAGTATGTATGGTCACCAAAATTGAGATATGTAAAAGGCCTATGCCCAAGGGATTATTATTTTGCAAGGGTTTATGACTATCCCGACTCCTATAAGGATAAATCAATGAAGGAAAAAGAGGACCTCCTCATGCGGACCCGCCTTGCCCTCAGGGCAATGGGTGAGGGTGATGAATCCATAGTGGTTTTCTCTTTTTATCCTGATGTCCTTACCCTGAAGGAGGTTGGAGATCCTCTTGAGCTTGCTGAATTCTTCAGCCTTGATAAAAGCGACCTCAAGGCAAAGATTGTCTTTGCCCAGGGAAGGCAGAATACAAACTATGCCATAAATCTCTATGCCTGCCACCCCTTTTTCATTCAGGGCTATGCATCTATGACAAATGGAGAAAATACTGCCTTTGTCCCTATAAGGGAGTTTCTCATGTCAAGGGGTTTTCCTGGCTACATAGGATATAACAGTGATAGTGAGGTCTTCACCCATATCCTTCATTACACCCATAGACAGCTCAGGTTTCCCCTCACATATTACAAGGATGTGATAACTCCTCTTAAGCCATCAGAGATAGAGAGAAGACCTGATAGGGAAGCCCTGAATCTTATAAGACAGTCCTTAAGACCCCTCTGCATAGATGGTCCAAATTGTGTAATTGGATTTACCCCTGATGGCACCTGCTTTATGGTTCAGGACTCAAAAAAGCTCAGACCAGGTGTTGTGGGCGGAGTTCCTGGTAAATATGGACTAATGTCAGAGGAGTGCGGCCTTGATAAGGTTATCCCTGAAAGGGATAGGTCAAAGGATGTATTTCCCATGAAGTATGAGATGGTTATTATTCCTCCAGGCGCTTCGGAAGTAAAGGTATGGAATCAATTAAAAGGTGAATTTATAACTGAGGAGGCAGAGGTAACATGTCAGGTGTAATTAAGATTAGGGAAGACTTTAATCATAAATTATCTCTCAAGGAATTCCCCTACATAGTGAGATGGCGTGATGACAGGTGCAAGAGATGCGGTCAGTGTACTGCTGTCTGTCCTGTAAAGGCTATCGTACCAACAGTAAAACTCCAGAGGGTTGTGGAGTCAGAAGGTTCAATGCCAACTCCTGTTGTCAGGACAAAGGTAATCCATATAATCGAACAAGTGACAGACATGGAACGCTATTGCACCGGTTGCGGAACATGTACACTCGTATGTCCTAATGAGGCTATAGAGCCAGAATTCAATCCGCAACACAAGTTCTATCATTATAAAAACAAAGGCGGAGAGCCTTATAAAAGAGGTGGAAGAAGGAACGACCCATCTCCTTCTACCCTTGACAGGATAAAATTCACCCGTATATCCATGCTTACAGACCCAGCCCTTGATGCAGGAAGACACGAGTTCAGGGTAAGGACATACATTGGAAGGATTCTTCCACCAGAAGAACTACCCCTTAAGAGTGAAAATGGAAGGCTCCTTGTTGACCTGAGCAGTGGTAAATTTATACCACCTGTAAGGGAGATATTTCCCATAATGATCGGCTCCATGTCTGTAGGGGCCCTCTCACCCCACATGTGGGAAGGCCTTGCCATGGGAGTTGCTTATCTCAACGAGGTTGAGGGGATACCTGTTGTCATGTGCACTGGTGAAGGAGGAGTACCTCCAAGGCTTCTCAAGTCAAGGTATCTGAAATATTTTATTCTCCAGATAGCCTCGGGTTATTTTGGATGGGATGAGATTATCCATGCCCTTCCAGAAATGGTAGAAGACCCTGCTGGCATAGAGATAAAATACGGTCAAGGTGCAAAACCAGGGGATGGTGGCCTTCTGATGGCCCAGAAGGTGATAAAATTAATTGCAAAGATAAGGGGAGTTCCAGAGGCTGTTGACCTTGCCTCACCTCCAACGCACCAGACAAAGTACTCCATTGAAGAGGCAGTGGCAAAGATGATTCAGTCCATGTCCATGGCCTTTGGGTTCAGGGTTCCTGTCTATCCAAAGATATCAGGCACAAAGACAGCAAGGGCGGTTCTTAATAACCTTGCAAGGAATCCCTATGCAGCAGCCCTCTCAATAGATGGTGAGGATGGTGGGACTGGTGCAGCCTATAATGTATCGATGGACAAGATGGGCCATCCCATTGCCTCCAATATAAGGGACTGCTATCTCGACCTTGTAAGGCAGGGCAAGCAGAATGAACTGCCCCTCATCGCTGCTGGTGGAATTGGCAAAAAGGGCCATCTTGCAGCAAACACAGCAGCCCTCATTATGCTTGGTGCATCAGCCGTTGCCATAGGGAAATACATCATGCAGGCAGCAGCAGACTGCTTTGGTGACGAGTACAACAGGTGCAATCTCTGCAACACAGGCAAATGTCCAAGAGGTATCACCACACAAGATCCAAAACTCTATCGAAGGCTTGATCCAGAAAAGGTTGCTGAAAGGGTTGTGGAGGTCTTTAAGGCAGCAGAGGTAGAGCTGAAAAAGATCTTTGCTCCTATGGGAAGAAGCACTGAACTGCCCATCGGAATGTCCGATGGTATAAGCATAGATGACAAAGATATGGCAGAGAGGTTACAGATAAGCTATGTCTGTTAGAGAAGTAGAATTCAGGATAAAATCATCTGAAATAATTGAGTGGATTGATCCAAAGACTGTAATAATCTACGGTAATGTTAATGGCAGAAGGGTACCCTCAAGGATCCTTGAGGAGCATATTCAGGAGGCAGTACGGGAAGGTGCCAGGACCCTTTATGTAAAGGCCGATGGTCAGCATGGAATTGGTGGAAGACTTTGGCCAAGGGGCGAGACTATAAAGGTAATTATTGAAGGACCTGTTGGCCAGAGGTGTGGTTCCATGGGCATGTTCGGGACAGAGATTATTGTAAAAGGTTCTGTATCTGATGATGTGGGGTGGCTCAATTGCGGAGCAAAGATAACAGTCCTGGGTGATGCCACAAATGGTGCCTTTAATGCAGGAGCCCAAGGTATCCTCTATGTTCAGGGAAGTGGTGGTGCCAGATGCGATACCCTTACAAAGCACAATCCAAGATTTGACCCTCCCCAGTCATGGTATTTCAGGGATGTGGGAGACAGCTTTGCAGAATTCAAGGCAGGTGGGATCTCTGTTGTCTGTGGTGTGAATCCGAGAAATCCTGATAATGTCCTTGGCTACAGGCCCTGTGTAGGAATGGTTGGTGGGATTATATATTTCAGAGGACCTATTCAGGGATACAGTGAGAGGGATGTAAAGCTCCTTGACCTCACAGAACAGGACTGGCAATGGCTTACAACAAACATGAAGCCCTTTCTTGAGGCAATAGACAGGCTCTCCTATTATGAAGAGCTCACGAGGTCACCAGCTGAATGGAAAAAACTTGTTGCCTACACCCCTCAGGAAAAGAGGGCAAGAAAGTGGTTCAAGATTCCTGTCTCTGAATTCAGAAAGAATTACTGGGAAAAAGAGGTTGGCGAAGGCGGCATATTTGCAGAATATCTTGACCATGAAAGGACCCTTCTTCCATATATAACAACAGGAAAGGACAGGAGATTTAAACCAGTATGGGCAAATGAGAAATATGCTCCACCTTGTGCCTATGCCTGTCCAACGCAGATACCAACCCATAAAAGGACAAGGCTCATAAGACAGGGAAGGCTCAATGAGGCCCTTGAGCTCGTTCTTCAATACTCACCCCTTCCAGCAACAGTCTGTGGTGAGATATGCCCTAATCTCTGTATGGAGGCCTGCACAAGGGCAAGGTATGACAAACCATTAAGGATAGATACCCTCGGCAAACTAAGCCTCGAACTTCCAGCACCACCAAAGGCTGAACCAACCGGGAAAAAGATAGCTGTTATTGGTGGTGGACCTGCAGGAATGAGTGTGGCATGGCAGCTCGGGCTCAAAGGCCATGGGATAAACCTTTATGAGGCATCGGGAAAACTTGGTGGAAAGATTGAGCTCTTGATACCAAGGGAAAGACTACCCCATGAGATCCTTGAAAAGGAGATAGAAAGATTCAGGAGTATTGGAATAAAGGTCCATCTCAATACAAGGGTCACAAGGGAGCTCTTTGAAAAGATATATAAAGAAAATGATATAGTTGTTATTGCTATAGGAGCCCATCAGCCAAGGGTTCTAAAATTCCCTGGCTCTGAGGCAACCATCTCTGCCTATGAATTCCTGAGAAACATAAATGAGGGTAAAAAACCCGACCTAAAGGGCAAAAAGGTAGTTGTTATTGGGGCTGGAAATGTTGGAATGGATGTTGCCTCTGAGGCATTCATCTATGGTGCAGAATCAGTAACAGCCATTGATATACAGAAACCAGCTGCCTTTGGAAAAGAGATGGAGATTGCAAAGGCAAAAGGCACAAAGATAATATGGCCAAAGGTGACAGAAAGGTATGAGCCCCTTGAGAAAAAACTCTACTTTACAGATGGAAGCTCTATTGATGCAGACTTAGTGATAATGGCAATTGGTGATGTGCCAGTCCTTGACTTTATTCCAAACTCAATCCATTCAGAGAGGGGATGGATAAAGGTTAATGAGTTTTTCCAGACATCTGATCCAAAGGTCTATGCAATAGGTGATGTCACAGGGCTTGGTCTTGTAACCCATGCCATAGGGCATGGAAGGGTCGTGGCAGAACATATCCATTCAAGGCTTATGTCTGCACCCTATTCCTTTGAGAGAAAGTCCCTGATACCCTATGAAAGGATAAGGACAGAATATTACGAAACCTGCAGGACAGATTTTCAGGATCCTTCAAAAGAGGCGGAAAGATGTCTATCCTGCGGAACCTGCAGGGACTGCCACATGTGTGAGGTTACCTGCTACTGGGGTGCTATATCAAGGATGGACCATGAGGATGGTTCCTATGAATATATAGTGAATGATGATAAATGCATTGGCTGTGGCTTCTGTGCGGGCATATGCCCCTGTGGTGTCTGGGAGATGGTGGAGAACTTTTAAAGCTTTAAAAGATTCCCCTTAAGATAAGGGCTGCTCCAGTATAAAAATCCTCGCGGGAATGTTCTATTATCCTTTCAGCAAAAGACTGCATCCAGAGTCTCATATGGTTATTAATGAAGTCCTGCCTTAACTCAAAAAATCTTGATGCCTCTGACCTTTTATTATCCTCAAAATCCTCCAGTATCTTCTGGGTGAGATAAAATATAAACTCAAGCTCTATTCCAATATGGTCGTCAGGGATGCTGTAAAGATCCTTCACTGCCATGCCTGCCTCAAGGTATCTCTTCCTGACATCTATTGTTTCATCGGTCATTAACGATCTGGACTCTGATAGGTAAAAGGAGGCAAAAGGCACAGCAGGTGGGTTTTTAGGACCTATGAATAGCCTCGCATATTCTATAGCAAGGTCTTCAAGCCATTCATCAATCCTGTGGACATTATTTTTGCAGGACTCTATCACCATTTTTAATCCAGAGTCTATGTCATCATTTATTTCATCAGGTACATCAACCCTTGAGAGGTCTTCAATCAATTCCTTCGTCGGCTCTTTTAAGAATACCTGCCTCAGAAGGTTATACAGATAAAGCTCCTCTTTTAACTCTTCAATCATTGTTACCCCTTACAAAGAGGATTTCAGAAGGGGGACTGAATCCCCCTTCTGTCACTAAGCCT
>DAISHO010000032.1:0-11881 GCA_036822495.1 Thermodesulfovibrionales bacterium | reverse complement strand
CCTTTTCCCTTATCTTCGCCTCTTTACCCTTCTTCTTTCTAAGATAATAGAGTTTTGCCCTTCTTACATCACCTCTTTTTATTACCTCAATAGATTCAATAACAGGTGCATGGATGGGGAATATCCTCTCAACCCCTACCCCAAAGGAGATCTTCCTCACCATAAAGGTCTCCCTTGTCCCTCCACCCCTTCTTGCTATAACTATTCCCTCAAAGGGCTGAATCCTTTCCCTGTCGCCCTCTTTTACTCTTACATGAACCCTTACCGTATCACCTACCCTGAATTCAGGGACCTCCTTCTTTTTATAGGTCTCCTCAACTGCCTTTATTAACTCGTTCATAATTCCTCCTTTATCTCTTTAATTAAGATTAAATCCTCTTCACTGAGGACAGCCTTCTCAAGCAAATCGGGTCTCCTCTCAAGAGTTTTCCTTAGGGCCTCTTTTCTCCTCCACCTTCTTATTGCCTCGTGATTACCACTCATCAGTACATCTGGGACCTTCAAACCCCTGAAATCTGGTGGCCTTGTGTAATGGGGATAATCAAGGATACCCCACTCAAAGGATTCTTCAGCTACTGAGCTGTAATTTCCAAGGACACCTGGTAAAAGTCTCAATACTGCATCTATTATAACCAAAGCTGGTAATTCTCCTCCAGTAAGGACATAATCTCCTATTGAAATCTCCTCATCAACAATATGCCTGACCCGCTCATCAATTGCCTCATATCTTCCACAGATAAAGGCAAGGCCTTTCTGTTTTGTAAGCTCTCTTGCGATTTTCTGGTTGAAAACCTTTCCTTGAGGTGTAAGGAGGATCGTGAGCCTCTCTTGTCCATCAGATTTTATATAATCCACTGCCTCAAAAATAGGTTCTGGCTTCATCACCATGCCCGAACCTCCTCCATAAGGATAGTCATCCACTGTCCTGTGTCTGTCCTTTGTGAAGTCTCTGAGGTTATGTATCCTTATTCTCACAAGACCATCATCAATGGCCTTTTTAATAACACCCTGAGAGATATAGGTTCTTATAATCTCAGGGAAAAGGGTGAGGACATCAATAAGCATCTTCTCTGATAAAAAGGGCAGGCATAAAGCCTGCCCTAAAAAGGATATTTTTTTAAATTACTTATTCAAGGATCTCAAGGACACAGCGCTTGCCGACCTTTGTACCGGCAGCACTGAGTATGGCCCTCATGGCACGGGCAGTCTTACCCTGCTTTCCTATCACCTTTCCAAGGTCACTCTGAGCCACCCTGAGTTCAAAGACCGTGGTCTTTTCTCCATCAACCTCCTTAACACTTACTTCCTCTGGTTTGTCAACCAGAGCCTTTGCCATACTCTCAACTAATCCCTTCAACATGATGGTTCACCTCCTCAAGAAATTTTGGGCACTACAGGCCCGCTCTTGCTAAAAGCCTTTTGACGGAATCTGTTGGCTGTGCGCCCTTCTGGATCCATAACTTAGTCTTTTCCTTATCGATCTTAACCTCTGAATCCTTCAGAGGGTCATATGTCCCGAGCAGCTCAATATAGGGCCCATCTCTTCTCGTTCTTGAATCAGCAACTACAATCCTGTAGAAAGGCCTTTTATGGGCACCCATTCTTATCAATCTTATCTTAACCAATGTGCACCTCCTTTATTGTAATATTTATTTTATATTATATTGGTAATATGTTTGGAAGTCGCAACCCCTTTTTTCCTTTAAATGCCTTCATAAGCTTCTTCATTTCATAGTATTGTTTTAAGACCCTGTTTACATCAGCTACAGTGGTTCCACTTCCAATAGCAATACGCCTACGCCTGCTTCCATTAAGGATTGAGGGATTACGCCTCTCCTCGGGCGTCATTGAGTTGATGATGGCCTCAACTTTTACAAATTCCTTTGTGTCAATACTAATGCCTTTAATCTTATTAAAACCAGGGATCATGCTCAATAATCCCTCAATAGAACCCATGCCTTTAATCTTTCTTATCTGAAGCCTGAGGTCATCAAGGTCAAAGTCATCTTCCTTTATCTTCTTCTGAAGTCTTTCAGCCTCCTTAATATCATAGGTCTTTTGAACCTTTTCTATCAAGCTCAGCACATCACCCATACCAAGAATCCTTGAGGCAATCCTGTCTGCATAAAATGGTTCAATATTGTCCAGTTTTTCACCAGTCCCGATAAACTTTATAGGTCTTCCTGTTACAGCCTTCATAGAAAGGGCAGCACCACCCCTTGCATCTCCATCCATCTTTGTAAGGATAATCCCAGATATGGAAAGGCTTTCATTAAAGGCAGAAGCAACATTAACAGCCTCCTGACCTGTCATGGCATCAACAACCAATAATATCTCATGGGGAGATGTACTTGCCTTAATCTGCTTTAGTTCTTCCATTAATTCCTGGTCAATATGAAGCCTTCCTGCAGTA
This sequence comes from Thermodesulfovibrionales bacterium, assembly GCA_036822495.1. Classification (GTDB taxonomy): domain Bacteria; phylum Nitrospirota; class Thermodesulfovibrionia; order Thermodesulfovibrionales; family CALJEL01; genus CALJEL01. Next base: position 9,468 of record DAISHO010000032.1, on the reverse strand, counting down.
TCGAGGATAACTATGTCCCTTGCGTCAAGTCTTGCCTTTTTTATTGATTCCTCGCAGACTTTAACGGGACTACTTATTTCCTTTGAATAATAGACCGGGATGTTCAGCTGGTTTCCTAAGGTTATAAGTTGTTCAATAGCAGCGGGCCTTTTTATATCAGCAGCAACAAGCAAAGGCCTTCTGCCAATAGATCTAAAATGATTTGCCAGTTTGGCTGATGTAGTTGTCTTACCAGAGCCCTGAAGTCCAATCATCATTATAACAGTAGGAGGATTCGCCGCCAATCTAATCCCTGCATCAGAAGAATCAATCAATTTTATGAGTTCCTCATGACCTATCTTTATCACCTGCTGACCGGGCGTAAGGCTTTCAAGAATTCTGCTACCAACTGCCTTCTCTCTTACAGCTGATATAAAATCCTTCACCACCTTATAATTTACATCTGCCTCAAGAAGGGCAAGCCTGACCTCTCTAAGGGCCTGGTCAACATCCTCCTCCTTGAGGATGCCCCTACCCTTCAGTTTCTTAAATATTGAGTCAAGTTTTTCTGTAAGAGCTTCAAACATGGTTAATTATAACAATCCCTTAATCTCTTTATCTACCCTTACTGCCATATCGGGGAAGTAACCTGGATACCTTTTTACAAGGATGCCTTCTTTATTAATTATAAAGATAGACGGGATGGTATAGACACCAAATCTATTACTAATAGTAGTACCGTTTATTGCTACTCTATAGGGGATATTATACTCGTTTATGAATTGAACAACCCTGTCTTTTGCCTCAGGTCCTTCATCAACAGATACTGCCAAGAACTCAAAATCCTTTTCTTTATTATTTTTGTATATCTCGATAAGATCCGGGACTGCCTCTCTACAGGCCTCACACCAGGTTGCCCAGAATTCAATTAATACAACCTTTCCCCTGAGCTCAGAAAGTCTGATATCATTACCACTCGTATCTCTGAGGGAGAAATCAGGAACAATCTTGCCCTCCTGAATCACCTTATCCCTTGAGCAGGAGCTTAATAGAAATAGCAACAGTATAAGAATCAGCCTCTTCCCTGACACCTTCACCATCATCGCAATTTCGATTCTATCTCAACAAGAGCTCAATTAAAATATTATTATGCTGAAAGAAGGGCGTCTATCTTTGATTTAAGATGAGATTTCGGAACAGCCCCAACAATCTGATCTACCTTTTGTCCGTTTTTAAAAAACATTATTGTTGGGATACCCATTATCTTATATTTGGAGGCAATATCAGGATTCTCATCTGTATTTAATTTAACAACCTTTACCTTTCCCGCGTATTCTTTGGCAAGCTCCTCAACAGTAGGTGCAATCATCCTACAAGGGCCACACCATACTGCCCAGAAATCAACCATAACGAGTCCCTGCGTACTAAGAACCTCCTTTTCCCATGTTTCTGTAGTTGCCTCTACAACACCCTCAGCCATAAAGGACCTCCCTTTTAAATTTGTAAATTTTAAAAAGTATTTTATTTTATTGTTTGTGGAAAGTCTTTGTCAAGCATGTTTATCCTGTGAGCAAGACAAGCAGCACCAAAACCATTATCTATATTCATTACAGCAATCCCCGGGACACAGGAATTAAGCATGCCGAGAAGGGCCGATATACCACCAAGGCTCATACCGTATCCTGAAGATGTGGGGACACCTATAACAGGTTTATCTGTGAGAGCTCCTACCACACTTGGTAAGGCACCCTCCATTCCTGCGATAACTATAATCACCCTTGCCTTTTTAAATCTGTCCATATAATCGATAACTCTATGGAGACCGGCAATACCAAGATCGTGCTCCATCTCAACTTTGCTTCCAAGAAATTCTGCTGTAAGGCATGCCTCCTCAGCAATCCCTATATCTGAGGTTCCCGCTGTCAGAATCAGAATGTTCCCTTTTTTCTCCTCTGCTCCTCCCGCAACAATACAACAACTTTTTTCATAGTATCTTGCGGTCTTTAGTTTCAGTTTTCTGTATATATCTACATTAGCCTTTGTGATCAAAAATTTACCATGTCTCTTGTAGATATTTCTTGCAATAGCTACGACATCATCAGGTTTTTTGCCCTTTGCAAATATTACCTCTGGAATGCCCGAAAGGATCTGCCGGTGATGGTCTATCTTTGCAATCCTCAGGTCCTCGTAAGGAAGATGTTGAAATAAACGGAAGGCATCTTCAGGAGTGATTCTCTTGTTCTGAATATCTCTAAATATCTTTAAGATCTCTTCTCTTTTCATTCCTCCGGGAATTCTTCCTTCAAAGGTCTTGTCATAAGCTCTCTCAGGGCATCAACAGGAGATTTATCTCTATGAAGAATCTCGAAGACCTCTTCTGTTATTGGCATCTCAACAGAATACCTCTGTGCAAGCCTGACAGCAGAATCAGAGGTATCAACTCCTTCAACAACCTCTCGAGTACCTTTCATTATCTCCGCAAGCTTCTCGCCCTTTCCAAGTCTATAACCAAGGGAATAGTTTCTTGAAAGATTACTTGTGCATGTAAGGATGAGGTCACCAACTCCACTTAAACCACTAAAGGTTCTTCGATGAGCTCCCATGGCGATACCGAGCCTTGTAATCTCTGCGAGGCCCCTGGTTATCAATGAAGCTCTGGCATTAAAACCCAGGCCAAGGCCATCAGCAATTCCTGATGCTATGGCAATAACATTCTTTAAAGCACCACCAAGCTCCACACCTATGAGGTCATCGTTAAGATAAACCCTGAATTTCTCAGAACTGAAGATATCCTGTATGAGAAGACCCTGGTGTCTATCCCTTGAGGCAAGGGTTACTGCGGTTGGCAGACCTTTTGATACCTCCTTTGCAAAGCTTGGACCTGAGAGGACCGCTACCTGAAGACCTGTTATCTCCTCAAGGATCTCAGAGGGAAGTAATAGGGTCTCCCTCTCAATTCCTTTCGAGAGGTTTATTATTACTGCATCAGACCTATAACTGGCTGGTGCAGAAAAGACCTTTCTTATGAATTGTGTTGGAACAGCATTTATTATAAACCTTGCCTTTTCTACTGCATCAGGAAAATCAGATGTTATTCTAACATTCTCTGGTATGAATATATCGGGCAGATACCATAGATTCTTTCTCGTATTTCTAATAATATCAGCAAGTTCGGCTTCATAAACCCAGAGGCATACATCATAGTTCTTCTTTGCAATATGACAGGCAATGGTGGTTCCCCAGTTTCCAGCACCTATTATTGAGATATAACCCATAAGATCAGGATAGGCCTATAACCCTGTCAAGTCTCTTAAGGGTCTTCTCTTTTCCAAGGATCTCTATGACATCAAAGATGGGAGGGCTTACAGTCCTGCCTGTAAGGGCAACCCTCAAGGGCTGGGCAACATCTGCAAGCTTCACACCAAGGGATTCAATGAGTCCTTTAAATGCTGTCTCAAGGGTTTTGCTATCAAAAACATCCACGGTCTCGAGGAGTTCCTTTACCTTTACAAGATGGGGAATGCTTTTTTCGTTAATAAATTTTTTCCTCGCCTCTTCCTCAATCTCTACATATTCAGCTATGTAATATCTCAGAGAATTTGCAAGTTCAACGAGTGTTCTACATCTTTCCTTTAATGTGGAGATTGCCCTGTATATCCATTGTAGATCAAGTAAAGTCTCTTCTTTTATAATCCCCTCTTTTATAAGAAAAGGTCTAACAAGTTCATAAAGCCTCTCGGGAGTCGAGCTATTTATATAATGGCTATTAAGCCAGAGGAGTTTCTCTGGATTAAAAACAGCAGCAGACTTTCCAACATTCTCAAGGGAAAACTTCTCTATCAGCTCTTCTCTTGAGAATATCTCCTGATCTTTATAAGACCAGCCAAGCCTTACAAGATAATTCATCAATGCCTCCGGAAGATAACCCATCTCTCTATAGGCCATTACAGAGGTAGCTCCATGGCGTTTGCTGAGCCGTGTTTTATCAGGCCCGAGGATCATTGGAAGATGGGCAAATTTAGGTATTTCGTAATTTAATGCCCTGTATATATGGATCTGCTTTGGCGTGTTGTTCAGATGGTCATCTCCCCTGATTACATGGGTAATGCCCATGGTCACATCATCAACTACAACACAGAAATTATAGGTTGGTGTGCCATCAGAACGCATTATGATAAAATCATCAAGCTGTTGATTGTCGAATTCCACCTTGCCCCTTATAAGGTCATCTACTACAGTAAGACCTGTTTGGGGCATCTTGAATCTCACCGCAGGAACCCTTCCTTGAACTGGCTTGTCGAGGTCTCTACAACGACCATCGTATTTGGGTGGTTTGCCTGATGCAAGGGCAAGCCTTCTCCTCTCTTCAAGCTCCTCAGGGGAGCAATAGCAATAATAAGCCTTGCCTTCATTAATCAGTCGTTCTGCATATTGCTTATAGATATGGAGCCGATCTGTCTGCCTGTATGGTCCTTCATCCCACTCAAGGCCAAGCCATTTCATACCCTCAATAATAGCCTCAATGAATTCCTCTGTAGAACGACTCCTGTCTGTATCCTCTATCCTGAGGATAAAAACACCCTTATGGTGCCTTGCAAAAAGCCAGTTAAAAAGTGCTGTTCTTGCACCACCAATATGCAGATGACCTGTTGGACTTGGAGCAAATCTAACCCTTACTTTTGAATTCATTGTTATTGAATATAGCAAAACATTAAGATGGTGTGCAAGGCCTTAATTCTCTAAAATAGCATTCATGCATGAGGAGTCTTCTTTTTAGCTCCACACCAAGGCTGTAACCACACAAAGAGCCATTAGAACCTATTATCCTGTGGCAGGGTATAACAATGGGCAATGGATTCCTTCTGAGGGCCTGACCAACGGCCCTCTGAGCAGAGGGCCTGCCTATCTCTCTTGCAAGCCATCTATAAGTTCTCGTTTCACCATAGGGTATCGTTCTGAGGGTCTTCCAGACATTAAGCTCAAACTCTGAAAAATAAGACTTTGCTTCGTCAAGATCAATAATTGTATTTAATCTGAAATCATTAGCATCTCCTGAAAAATACTTCTCAAACTGGCAGGTTATAGTCTCAGGAAGCCTCTTTCTTTTCACTCTTGGAAGAAGATATGATTTAGCAAAATAAAAAGGAAAGACTTTTTCTAATAAATCTCCTGAGAGTTCTGTTGAGATTCCGTAAAGGATATCTCCATTAAAAAGAATCGAAAATTTACCAAAGGGTGTATCAATTTCATCAAAGGAAAGTAATGTTTCTGCATGCATAATTATTCTGGCATATAGACTTCAACCCTGTTACCACCCTTTTTAATTGCCTCCCTAAGGGCCTTTTCAGCACACCACAGCAACTCCTCAGGGGTCTGATCCTCCAGAAACACAAGACCTACACTTACAGTTACCTTACCCTTTGGGAGGGTTTCCGCATAGAGGAAAGGATGGTTTTTTATTATTGCACTGAATCTATTCCCAAGAGACCTGGCGGCCTCGATAGATGTATTTGCAAGGATAATGGCGAAGGCATCTCCTCCATATCTTACCAGTACATCAGAGCCCCTCGTGTTCTTTTTAAGAAGTTCTGCTATCTTCTTTAAGACAAGATTTCCATAAAACTCTCCCCGCTCTCTCACATACCTTCCAAAGAAGTCCACATCCAGAAGGAGGAGGTTCAGGGGCAATCTATACCTCTTTGCCCTCTCTACCTCCTGTGCAAGTCTTAGCATGAGATATCTGTGGTTAAAGAGGCCTGTCATCTCATCAATTAGGCCTGCCTTCCTCGGATAGAGCATCTCGAGCTCCTGGATATGTTTTATAAGGTCTGATGGTTCATAACTATGGCTCTTTATAATCTTTTCAATCTTACCCACAAGCTCCAGTCTATCTTCCACAGAAATGTCCTTCTGGGTAAGTAAAAATAATGGTATATCCTTTGTGCTAGGATTATCTCTCAACTGCTTTACCATATCGAAGCCCGAGATATCAGGCAGGTCAATCCCTATTAAGATTATGGATGGTCTTACATTTGAGGCAATGTCGAGGCCTGATTTTCCATCCCTTGCCTCATAGATAGAAAAGCCATTTGCTGCGAATAACTCTCTCAGTTCCTCAATGGTTGACGGTTCTCCTTCAATAATAAGAAGGCTCTTTGGACTCCTGTCTTTCTGAAGTGATAGAGAAAGCTCTTCAAGCCTCATAAGAAGTGCCTCCCTGTCAAGAGGTTTAAGAAGATAATCTGCAGCTCCAAGGGCAAAGGCAAGCTCTCTATTATCTACTATTGAATGTATTATAACAGGTATAAATGATGTCTCTTCAGAGGCCTTTAATTCCTGAAGGACCTCCCATCCATCCTTCTTCGGGATCATTATATCAAGGATAATTGCAAAAGGCCTGAGGCTCTTCGCCTTTTCTATACCCTCTATACCATCATAGGCATGGGCAACCCTGTAACCAGCCTGTGTCAGGTGAAGTGTAAGAAGCTCTACAGTGGCAAGGTCATCTTCTATAAGAAGGATGAGAGGGGAATCTCCCTTTATTTCAGTAGAAATTCTGGCAGCCTCAAATTCGAGAACCTGCTCTTTCGGGATTTCCTGTGTTACAGGTATATAGAATGTAAAGGTGCTTCCTTTTCCTGGTGTACTATCAAGGGTTATAACACCTCCGTGAAGTTCAACAAACCTCTTAACCAGGGCAAGCCCGAGGCCTGCTCCACCTGCCTGTCTTGATAAAGAGGAATCAACCTGCTCAAATTCATCGAATATCCTTTTCTGATACTCAGGCTTTATACCAATACCTGTGTCCCATACTGAACAGACAATTATATCCTCATCGGATGGGATGTTTTCAATCCTTGATCTATTCTTTTCCCTTGTGAGGACAACCCCAATCCTTCCAGCTTCAGGAGTGAATTTTATAGCATTATTAAGTAGATTATAAAAAACCTGTTTCAATTTTATCCTATCAGCGGTAATATCACCAATATTTTCCTGTATATTGAGATGGATTTTCAGGGATTTTTTTGCTGCTAATGGCTCTATAGTCCTTATGACCTCATCTATGATCTCCTTCAATGAAAAGGTCTCATAAATCATATCAAATTTTCCAGCCTCAATCTTTGCGAGGTCAAGGACATTGTTTATAAGTTCAAGTAGATATTTACCTGCATTGTAGATATTTTTAATATATCTCCCCTGATCGGATTGAAGCCCCTGGCTGCTGAGTAGAACCTCAGAAAAACCGAGTATGGCATTCAGTGGAGTCCTCAGCTCATGGCTCATGTTTGCTATAAATCTGGTTTTTAAATTGTTAAGTCTTTCAAGCTCGACATTTGCCCTCTGGAGCTCTCCTAACTTTTTCTCCATCTCTCCTCCACCTTCAGGCATAAAAGGCCTCATGGAAGATAAAGCAAGAGAGGTTAATGATGAAAAGATGCTCATAACGAGACTGTCTTTATCAGAGAAATATCTCTGTCGCCTGTCCATTATGCAGAAGACACCTTTTGCCCTCCCCTGAAGGATTAAAGGAGATGCAAGGATTGACCTTATATCCTCTCTCAGAAAATGCTCGGAAAATTCAGGCAATGTCTTTATGTTGCCTATCCTTATAACCTGTGCACTCTCAAAGATCTCCTTAAAGAAACCTTCAAATGTGATTACATTGTTATTAATAAATCTTGAGCTCAATCCAATAGAAGAAAGAACATTAAAAAACGAATCCTCCTTTAAAGCAATCATTGCAGCAGAGGACTTTAAAAGACCGGTAACCGTCTCGAGAATCCTGTTAAGAGATTGTTCTGTGTCTGCGTAGATTATGCTCCTGAATAAATTCTCTGTCTCTTTAATTATATTAAGCCAGTCAGAAAGCTCTGACTTGATGGTATTATATCTACCGCCTGTGAGGAGAAAATATCTTGAACCAAGGGGGCCAATAATCTCTGCGTTGATTTCAGACCTGAGCCTCTCGGTGTCAATATTATCTGTTACATTAATTACGAGATCAGGTGCAAGGGTTTTAAGCTCCTCTGTATTTTTAAGAACAGGTATGTTCCATTTTCTTGCAAGGACAGCTCCTGGTGCACTATCAGAGGGTTCAACCAGGGCAACAATATTCATCTCTGATTCATCCCTCAGAAATGACAGAAGGGTCCCACCACTGACGCCACCACCTATAATAGCAATCTTTATCAAGCCTGAGACCTAATTATTGCTGGCATTATGGAAAGAAATTCACCAAGAAGCTCGGGATCCCACTGGCCACTGTACCTCTCATCCTCCATAATCTTCAGAACTTGTGAGGGTGGCAGCCCTTCTCTGTAAGGTCTAATGGAAACCATTGCATCATAGGCATCTACTATGGCAAGAAGCCTTGCACTCAAAGGTATTTCTCTGCCAGTAAGCCCATCAGGAAACCCCCTTCCATCCCATCTCTCGTGATGGTATCTTATAAGAGGAAGAGTGTCCTTCAAAGAATTAAGGGGTCTGCATATCTCCTCACCTATAAGGACATGCCTCTTTACCTCTTTTAATTCCTCATCGGTAAGTCTACCTTTCTTGTGAAGTATATTTTCATTAATTCCAATCTTGCCCACATCGTGTAGAAGTCCGGCCTTTCTGACAATTTCCTGTTCTTCTGCTGATAGCTTTATATAAGAGGCAAATATGGAGGAAAGCTCGCTTACACGAGATGAATGGCCCTTCGTATAAGGATCCCTTGCCTCGAGGGCGAGGGCAAGAGTCATGATAATATTCTCGGAATGTTCGAGCTCATCATAAAGGGATTTTAATTTAAGGAGGGACATTATCTTTGTAATCAGCTCTGTAGAATCAAAAGGTTTGCTAATAAAGTCATCAGCACCGCACTCCAGACCTGTAATCCTGCTCTTTTTATCAGAGAGGGCTGTTAGAAGGATAATCGGGATATACCTTTTGCCAGCCATTGATTTAAGCATACTACAGAGCTGAAAGCCGTCGATCCCTGGCATCATAACATCAAGGATTGCTATATCTATATCCTCTTTCTTAAATATCTCTATAGCTACTTCACCGTTGAGGGCTTTGTAAACCTTAAAGCCAGCCTTATGAAAAATGGTCTCAAGGAGGTCTAAATTTGATTCCATATCATCAACAATAAGTACAGATGTTAATTTTTTTGTATATATTGTTTTTTGTTTCATTAATTAAATTAAACCATTAAAAAGTTAATTTGTCAATAGGCAGGCTCTTTCAGGAAAGCCCTTCAAAAACTTGATTTTATTGCGTGATTGTTTTTGATTAATATAACAATTTGGTTTTCCAGAAGCCCTATAGCAGGACTGTCTTTTTGAGAAGCAGAGGTCATAAGTTAGAAATATAGGGCAGACATAGCTGTCCAAAATAAATTAAAATGGTATTTTCAAAAGGGCATAAGGCCTCAAATAGGCTGAAGGCTTAAGATAGGCTTTAGGCGTTAGGCTTCAGGATATTAGGAAAAATTCTATAGCCTGT
>DAISHO010000031.1:0-11900 GCA_036822495.1 Thermodesulfovibrionales bacterium | reverse complement strand
AGAGAGGTTAATATTTACAGCATAGAGCTTATGGAATTTCAGAAAGAATTTTTAAAGATAAAGGTCAGTTGTTCAAAGGGTACCTATGTAAGGACCCTCATTGATGATATAGGATTGAGGCTTGGGACCTTTGCCCACATAACAGGTCTTGTGAGGACTGCTGTTGGTCCTTTCAGGATTGAGGAATCCTTCAGCCTCGAGGATTTAAAAGAGGGAAGGTTTAACCTTATTCCAGTGGATGAGGGTCTTTCTGTATATCCAGAGATAAGGCTTAAAGGCTCAGAGGCAAGGGCATTAAAGAATGGCTCTTTTATCCCTATTCCGTTGACTTTAAAATTTAATGAAGGTACAATATTAAGACTCTATGATGAATCAGGATTTTTTGGTATGGCCATTGTAAGAGGAGGAAGATTAAAACCTGAAAGGATTGTGAGGACAGTATGATTGAGAGGATATTGATTCCTAAGGCCTTTATAATTTCAGTTCTTGCAGTATTTCTGGTTAGTGGTGCTATCAGCGAAGGCGTGGAGAAGGTAGCAACAGAAGAGGTCGTGATTAGTTTTGATGCTCCACAGAAGGATGGTGTTCCAAGAGGCTGGAAGCTTAAGGAGAAGAGTGGTGATGCTGAGTTTAAGGTAATTAAAGAGGATTCAGATAATGTAATTTATCTCAAAAGCAATTCAGCCTCCTTTTCATTTGAAAAACCTATAGATATTGATCCAAAGAAGTATCCCTATGTTGTATGGAAGTGGAAGGTTCTCAGACTTCCTGAAGCTGGTGATGTGAGAGCAAAAAAGAAAAACGATCAGGCAGCCCAGCTTCTTGTCCTCTTTGATGGTAAGAGGAGTATAAGCTATGTTTGGGATACTGGTGCACCAGAAGGTACTGTAATGGATGAATCCATAGGATGGCCTGTTAATGTAAAGATAAAAGTACTGGTTGTTAAATCAGGCGGAGCAGATCTCAACAAATGGGTCTCCTTTGAAAGGAATATCCTGGAGGATTACAGAAGATTATACAATGAAGACCCCACCCTTATTAAGGGAATAAGGATACAAATCAATACCCAATATACTGGAACTATTGCAGAGACCTTTTTTGGAAATATTGTCTTTAGAAAGGCTTCAAGATAAGGCAATTTTAAAGACTTTACAGTTTCTGTAAATCTAATTTAAAATAGAACTCTCACAGAAGGAGGATAATTATGCCCATTAAAAGATATCTTCTTGCACCAGGTCCAACTCCTGTACCTCCAGAGGTACTTCTCAGGATGGCAATGCCTATAATCCACCACAGGGCGCCTGACTTTATCCCTGTTCTTGATGAGGCAAAGAAAGGACTTAAATGGTTATTCCAGACAGAGAATGATGTCCTTATCCTCTGTTCAACAGGAACAGGCGGGATGGTAGGAGCTGTAAATAATTTCTTTAACCCTGGAGATAAAGTCATTGTTGTCAATGGAGGTAAATTTGGTGAAAGGTGGACAAAGATATGTCAGGCTTATGGATTGAATGTCCATGAGATCTCTGTAGAGTGGGGATATTCTGTAAAGCCTGAAGAGGTTGAGGAGGCATTAAAAAAGGTTCCTGATGCAAAGGGCCTTTTTATGCAGTCCTGTGAGACATCTACTGGTGTCTATCACGATATAGAGGGTGTCTCAAAGATTCTTAAAAAGTATCCTGATGTACTGTTCATTGTTGATTCTATAAGTGCCCTTGTTGCCCATGATATTAAGACAGATACCCTTGGTATAGATGTCCACATCGCAGGTTCTCAGAAAGGTCTTATGCTTCCTCCAGGCCTCGCCCTTGTGAGTGTTTCTGAAAAGGCATGGAAGAGGGCTGAGACCTCAAAAATGCCGAAATTCTATTTTAACTTCAAAAAGGAGAGGGAAAATCTCCAGAAGAACCAGACAAACTTCACCTCTGCTGTTACATTGATAATTGGTCTCAATGAGAGTATAAGGCTCCTCAAGGCAGAAGGCCTTGAGAATGTCTTTAAGAGGCATGCAAGGCTTGCCAATGCCTTAAGAAAGGCGATGGAGGCGATAGGTCTCAGACTTTTCGCGAAGGATTCACCGAGTAATTCAGTAACAGCTATTGAGGCACCACCTGGTATTGATGGACAGGCAATCTATAAAGCCCTCAGAGAAAAATATGGTATTACAGGTGCAGGTGGTCAGGACAAGCTGAAGGGAAAGATCTTCAGGATAGCCCATCTTGGTTATGCTGACACCTTTGATGTAATAACCGCAGTAAGTGGAGTAGAGATGGTTCTCAAATCCATGGGTTATAGTATTAAGCTTGGCACAGGTGTTGGTGTTGCTGAAGAGATGTTAATGGAGGAATAAGATGAAGGTTCTTATCAGTGATGACCTTTCAAAGCAGGGAATAGAGATCCTTAAAAAAGCAGGTCTTGAGGTTGATGTAAGATCAGGCATGAAGCCTGAGGAGCTCAAGGGTGTTATTAAGGACTATGATGGCCTTATAATAAGGTCAGCCACAAAGGTCACAGCAGAGATAATAGAGGCAGCAGAAAAACTGAAGGTTATAGGAAGGGCAGGCTCAGGCCTTGACAATGTTGATAAAGTGGCTGCTACAAAAAAGGGTATAGTTGTAATGAATACCCCGGGTGGCAATACCATTACAACAGCAGAGCATGCCATTGGTCTTCTTTTTGCAGTTGCAAGGCAGATACCTCAGGCAACAGCATCCATGAAAGAGGGCAGATGGGAAAAGAAGAAGTTTATGGGAGTGGAACTTTATCAGAAGACCATAGGGATTCTTGGAATTGGTAACATCGGCTCCCAGGTTGCAAGGCGTTGCCTCTGCCTCGGCATGAATGTCCTTGCCTATGACCCCTTCCTGAGTGATGAGAAGGCCCGGGAACTTGGCGTTAAAAAGGTTGACCTCCAGGAGCTCTTCAAAAGCTCAGACTTTATCTCCATTCATACACCACTGACACCTGAGACAAAAAACCTGATTAATAAAGATACAATAGCAATGATGAAGGCGGGCGTAAGAATCATAAACTGTGCGAGGGGTGGTATAGTAAATGAAAAGGACCTCCTTGAGGCCCTCGAGTCAGGAAAGGTTGCTGGAGCTGCCCTGGATGTCTTTGAGCAGGAGCCCTGTCCACCTGACCATCCCCTTGTGAAACATCCCAATGTGGTCTGTACACCCCATCTTGGAGCTGCAACCGTGGAGGCCCAGGAGAATGTGGCTATAGCTATTGCTGAGCAGATTGTTGATTATCTTGTCCACGGAGTGATAAGAAATGCCGTGAATTTCCCATCTATCCCCCCAGATCAGGTTGCAATGCTTCAGCCTTATATAGATCTTGCTGAAAGAATAGGGCTCTTTGCCTCCCATCTCTTTGAAGGTGGAATAACAGAACTGGCTGTTGAATACAGGGGTGAGGCCTCTACCATAAATACAGCGCCTGTGACCATTGCTGCTATAAAGGGTCTTCTTACCCCACTTCTTCAGGAGACAGTCAATTTTGTTAATGCTCCTGTTATTGCAAAGGAAAGGGGTATTGACATTAAAGAGACAAAGGCAAAAGAGGCAGGTGACTACAGCACCCTTGTTACCCTCCGGGTAGGGTCACCTGAGAAGGGTCTAACCATCTCCGGGACCCTTTTCAGCAGAAAATCTCCGAGGATTGTTCAGATAGACCGTTTCCCTGTAGAAATAGTCCCAGAAGGTATAATGCTCCTCATCTATAACAATGATAGGCCTGGTGTTATAGGCAATATAGGAACACTCCTTGGGAAAAACAATATAAATATTGGAAGGATGCACTTTGGAAGGGAAAGTCAGGGAGGTCTTGCTATCTCTGTTGTAAATATAGACTCAGAGGTTTCTGATGCCATCCTTGATGAGATAAAGAGGCTTCCAAACATAATCTCTGTAAAACTGATAAGATTGTATTAGAGAGGAAACCAGATGCCAGCTGTTGTGGTTGTGGGCACCCAGTGGGGTGATGAAGGAAAAGGTAAGATAGTTGATGTCCTGTCAGAAGAGGCGGATCTTGTTATCAGATATCAGGGTGGGCACAATGCAGGTCATACTGTTGTGATTAATAATGAAAAGTTTATCCTTCATCTGATTCCATCCGGGATACTTCATAAAGATAAACTCTGTATTATAGGAAATGGAGTGGTTATTGAACCATCTGCCCTCCTTGAGGAGATAGATGGATTGAGAAAGAGAGGGATTGAAGTCGGTGAGAATCTCCTTATAAGCAAGAACGCCCATCTTATAATGCCCTATCACATTCTTCTTGATACCCATAGTGAGAAGACAACAAAGGTAAAGATAGGAACAACCGGAAGGGGTATTGGCCCTGCCTATACCCATAAGGCACAGAGGTTCGGTATAAGGGTAGTTGACCTCCTTGAACCCGAGATATTCAAAGAAAAGGTTGAAAGAACCCTTGATGAGGTGAATTTTATCCTGAAAGAGAGATACTCTATTGAGCCCTTGAAGGCTGAGACCATCTACGATACCTATCTCAATTATGCTGAGAGATTAAGACCTCATATATCAGATACAGAGATAGTAATAAACAATGCTATAAGGGAAGGAAGAAAACTTCTCCTCGAAGGAGCTCAGGGAACCCTTTTAGATGTTGACCACGGCACCTATCCCTTTGTTACTTCCAGCAATCCTGTTGCTGGTGGTGCCTGCGTTGGTGCTGGTATAGGTCCTACAAAGATAACCTCTGTCCTTGGAGTTGTAAAGGCCTATACAACGAGGGTTGGTGAAGGGCCTTTTCCAACGGAATTGAAGGATTCAATAGGTGAGATGCTGAGGATAAGAGGTGGTGAATATGGTGCAACTACTGGAAGGCCCCGCAGGTGTGGATGGCTCGATGCTGTTGCCCTGAGACACTCTGTGAGGGTTAATGGGATAACCGGAATTGTAGTCACAAAGCTTGACATCCTTGATGAACTTGATATAATTAAGATATGCATTGGATATAGGTATAAAGGAATTGTTTATAAAGATATGCCAAAGGAGTATGGCATATTTTCAAACTGTGAGCCAGTATTTATTGAGCTAAAAGGTTGGAAGAAAAAGACAACAGGTATAAATGATTATGCCCAACTACCTGAGCTGGCAAGACAGTATCTCAAAAAGATAGAGGAGCTATTAGAGGTTCCCATTGTTCTAATATCAACAGGGCAGAAAAGGGACGAATTAATAAGAATGAAGGAAGTCTTTTGATGTCGAAGAGAGAGGCAAAAAGACATGTGAGAAGGCTGGAGGCAGAATTTGAGAGTGCTGGCTTCAGTGGAAGGGGGGTTACGAGTGATATATCAAAAAAAGGAGTTTTTATCAGGACCCATAAGGCCCTTGCACCAGGAACACCTGTGACAGTTAGAATCCACCTCAATGATGGAAGGGTATCAGTAATAAAGGGCATAGTGAAGAGGTCAATAAAGATTCCTATGTATGCATCTGATATAAAGAATGGTATGGGAATAGAGATAATAGAAAGGGATGACCTCTTTGATGAGCTTATTAAAACATTTGAACAAGAACAGCTTACTAATAAGGACGACAGGCAGGATGAGCAAAGAGATTTCATAATAATTACCTGTCCATCCTGCGGAGTAAAGAATAAAGTGCCCGCCTCAAAGATCTCCCTTGGCCCCAGGTGTGGTAAATGCCGGGCTTCTCTTATGGTGAATTGATAAGAAGATTATTAAACCTGCTATATCCTTCAAGGTGTCCTGATTGTGGAAAGGAATCATCTCCCAGATTTTATCCCTATTGCAGTATCTGCTGGAGCAGTATTTCACCATTTATTGGGAACAGGTGTTCTATTTGTTCTATACCATTGCCCGAGCACTCCACTATATGTGGAGAATGCATACAGCACAGACCCTTTTTTAATAAATCCTTTATATATGGTCTATATGATGGATTATTGAAGGATGTAATCCATCATTTAAAATACTTTCGTATAAGAGGACTTGCCGAGCCCTTAGCAGGACTTCTTTTAAACCTCCCTCTGCCAGAGGCAGACATTATTGTCCCTGTACCACCTGATAGATATCGTCTCAGGAAAAGACATTTCAATCATACATCTTTAATTGCAAAGGCCCTATCGAGAAGTCTCCATATCCCCCTCAGTATTGATGCCATTATAAAGATAAAATCCACACCTCCACAGGTTGGTCTTAAGAGGGATGAGAGATTAAAAAACTTAAGCAGGGCCTTCAGGGCAGAAAAGAAGTTTTCAGGTGAGAGGATTATGCTTATTGATGATGTTATAACAACAGGTATTACTGCCTCAGAATGTTCAAGACAGCTCCTCAAAGCTGGTGCATCATGTGTTTATCTTGTGGCACTTGCGAGGAGTTGTGGAGATCTAATCAGTTCCAAACCTATTGACATTTCAGATGCTGAAAAGGTAATTTAATCCATGATAGATTTACATACACATACTGTCTTCAGCGATGGTGAACTCATACCTGCTGAACTTATCAGAAGGGCAGAATATATTGGCTATGAGGCAGTGGCTATTACAGACCATGTGGACCATTCAAACATTGACCTTGTTGTCCCGAGGCTTGTGCAGGCCGTTAAGGCCCTGAGTGATTATGTATCAATAGAGGTCCTTGCTGGTGCGGAGCTGACACATGTTCCTCCCAGACTTATACCTGACCTTGTTAAAGAGGCGAGGGCAATGGGTGCAATGATAGTCCTTGTTCATGGAGAGACCCTTGTAGAGCCTGTTCAGCAAGGCACAAACAGGGCAGCCATAGAGGCAGAGGTTGATATACTCGCCCATCCTGGACTTATGACAGAAGAGGATTTATTATTTGCAAAGGAAAAGGGTGTATATCTTGAGATCACCTCAAGAAAAGGCCATTCCCTTTCAAATGGTTATATTGCAAGGGAGGCCCAGAGATTCGGCATCCCTGTGGTAATAAACACAGATGCTCATTCTCCATCAGATCTCATTACAAAAGAGACAGCAATAAACATACTCCTCGGAGCTGGTATTGAAGAGACAAGGATAAATCCAATATTTTTAAATTCAAGGCAGATTGTTGAAAAGGCCCTCAGGAGGCAATATGCCAAGGCCCATTAAAAAGAGGATTGTTAAAAAGGCAGAATCTGAAGAAGACCTGAAGTCAGGTATTGCAAGGTTCAAAGAGGGTATTAAAGAAAAGAGTCAGAACCTGAAGAATATAATTATCATCTCTCTGGTTGTTGTCCTCCTTGGTGGTGCCTTTTTAACCTATAATTTTTATTCAAGGTCAAGGGCTGAAAGGCTTTTTTATGAGGGATACAATGCCCTCTATATGGAGAGGGCCGGAATTAATCCTGTGGAAAGATACAGGACAGGCCTCGAGGCCTTAAAGAAGGCCTATGATATGAAACCTGAGCCCCTCACCCTTCTCTACATATCTGATGGTTATCTCAGGCTTGGTTACCTTGATGAGGCATTGCAGAGCCTCCAGGAATTTCAGAAAAGATACAGTAATAACAGATATCTCATGCCCCTCTGCTACCAGAGGATGGCTCTTATATATAAGAGGAAAGGGCTTAGTGATGAAGCCCTGAAGGTTTATGATGAACTTTACAGGAATGGATATACCCTTCGAGACCTTGCCCTTTATGAATCAGCGAGGATACTGCAGGATATGAAAAGATTAGAAGAAGCTTCAAAGAAGATTGAGCTTCTTAAAAAGGATTTTCCTATGTCTCCTTATCTTGGAATGCTCAAACAGGAGAAATAATCTATTCTCTCCCAACTATGTTCTCCAATATCTTAAAAAGAGCTTTTCTCATCTCTCTACTTTTTATCTGTCTGAAGAGTTCGATAAGTCTTTTTTCTTCTTCGGAAAGTTCACTATAAGGTATTTCTTCCTCAGAGACCTGTTCTACCCGAGGAGGAAGGAATTTTGTTACGGGTATCTTCAGGGCATCTGCTATCTCTATAAGCCTTTCCAGACTCATAGTGCTTCTGCCTGATTCGTATTTCTGAATCTGCTGGTAAGATACACCTATCATTTCGCCAAGTCTCATCTGGGAGAGACCAGCCATTGTCCTGTATCTTTTAATGACCTGACCTATGAGTCTTGTATAGCTGGATTTCATATCAGGTTAATATGACAAAAGATTACCTATAAATCTACCAATTATTGGTTGTGATATTGACATATTACAACTTTAAGTTGTATAAATAATTATGCATCGAATACTGATAGTTGACAATGATGACAATATCCTCATGCTCCTGACGGACTTTCTTATCTTAAAAGGTTTTTATGTCAGGACAGCAGACAACGGTCAGAAGGCTATAGAGATACTTAAGACAGAGCCTTTCGATATAATCATAACCGATTATGACATGCCTGGCATTAATGGCCTGGAGCTTACAAATATAATCCGCTCCATGAATCTAAACTCATTAATTATTGGTATCAGTGCAGATAGTAAAGAGCAGGATTTCTTAAAGGCAGGAGCAGACCTTTTTATCTCAAAACCCTTCAGCATTTCTGATTTAAATAATTCTATAGACAGACTCTTAAAAAATAGTCTATGAGGTAACAGGCAAGGGTTTTCATGCTGAATGGGTCTTTCTTCTGTAAGACCTTCTTATCTTTTTGAAGTCATCAGGGTCGGGCTTAAAACCCTGAGGAGGAAGCTTTATCTCTTGACCAGGAGCAAGCCCTTTCCCTTTTATCTCAGGATTGAGCAAATATATTACTGATTCTGGTAGTCTGTATCTCTTTGCTATCTTTGAGACTGTTTCGCCTTTCTTCACGGTATGGATATTGAAGGAGTATCTCTCTTCTTTTGGAATCTGAGAAAGATTCTCGAGGAATCTCTCTTTTTTATCTCGAGGGATTCTTATTTTGTAAAAGGCCTGGTCAGGGGGGGTGCACCATCTTTTAAGTTCAGGATTAAGGTCTTTTATGGTCTGAAGGTCTGTTTCAGCAGCCCATGCAATTACTTCGAGGTCAACAGGTGATTCTATAGTTACCTCAGTAAATTCTACAGGATTTGAAAGTTCTATATTGTTAAATCCATATTTTTCTGGCTCAAGGGCAATAAGGCTTGCTGCAATGAATTTTGGAACATATTCTCGTGTCTCTCTCTTGAGATATCGCTTTTTTTGAAGTAATATCCAGTGGTCATCTTCCCTTGTCTTTCTCAGGGCCCTCAGAACCTTTCCCTCGCCAGCGTTGTATGCAGCCATGGCAAGGTGCCATGAATTAAACATCTCATAGAGGTCCTTAAGATACCTCGCAGCAGCCTCTGTTGATTTTATCGGATCCCTTCTTTCATCAATCCACCAGTTAATTGTAAGACCATATTTTTTAGCAGTTGATGCAACAAACTGCCAGGGTCCAACAGCCCTGCTTCTTGAGTAGGCATTTGTATTAAAGCCACTCTCAATGAGAGGTAGAAAAACAAGCTCCTTAGGAAGGCCATTCTGGACGAGTATCTCTTTCATTGTATTTATATACCTGCCTGCCCTTGAAAGCCAGAGTTCAAATTTATCTCTCAACCTTGTTGTAAAGGTATTTATATGTCTTTCAACAGCCCTTATGGCAAGGTCATTTGAGTCATAGTCATGAATCAGAACCTTCAGGTCATAGGTATCTTCATCTTCATAATCTTTATCTGAAGGCTCTAAGCCTTCAGTGAGTATCTCTGGTGAGTTTATTGAAGGTTTGGGAGTTTCCTGAGGGATGATGGGATCATTTTCTTCTGCAAAAACAGGGTTGGATATGCATAAAAAGATTAATAAAAAAGTAATAGAGAAGGACAGTGCTATCTTTGCCGCAACATTTCTAAAAAAGGACATTAAAATACCTCCTTTTTGTTCAAAAGGACCAATTTTATCTAAGCAAAAACCATGCTAAGGCATTGAATAAAAATTTCTATAAAAAACAAATATTTTTTATATTCAGAATCTTTCACAACTGACCAAAACTGTCATATTATATCAAAAAATGTCAAAAATTCGCCTTTTACCCAGACCAAACACAAAATATCTGAACTCTATCACAAAAAGGCGAGAAAAACCATCCGTTATATTTTTAAATGAATATTTGAAAAGAAGAATTTTTAGCATCTATAGACAAGGTAATCTCAGGGATGAGAGGGATTCTACAGGTTGGAGGCGAAAAGATGAATCTTCATTTTAGAACCATCTTTTTTATTACCTTAGTTATTTTAGTATATACAATCACTTATTTAGAGGCATTTTATCTTCCAGATACAGGACAGGTAGTTTGTTATAGTAATAGGGGTAAAGGGGAAATTATCACCTGTCCGTCTCCTGGGCAACCCCTAGCTCAAGACGGTAGCTACACAATAAACCCACCATCCTTTACTATTTATGGAGACGGGACTGTCTTTGACAATAACACATGGTTGATGTGGCAACAGCAGGATGATGGTATCACCCGAACATGGGAAGAGGCAAACGCTTATTGTGAAAACCTGACTCTTGGCGGATATACAGACTGGCGGTTGCCTACAAAAGGAGAGCTATTCAGCATTATTGATTTTGGAAGATATAATCCATCTATTGATACCTCTATTTTCCAAAATACGAAGACAGATAAATACTGGTCATCAACTATTGAACCTTTATCCAATAATGCATGGTATGTGTATTTTGGTAAATTAGAAATTGATGAGGGGTGCATATATTATTATTCTTATTATAAGTATGATGGTGTGAATGTTAGTCCAATTGACAGGTCAAATAAATATTATGTTAGGTGTGTTCGTGGTGAGCAATTATCTGACAGTGTACTTGTGGATAATGGTGATGGGACTGTAACAGATAAATCTACTGGTCTTGTCTGGCAGAAGGGAGAAACTACCCACAAGACATGGGAAGAGGCTATTTCCTCTTGCGAAGAACTTTCACTTGCTGGATATTCTGACTGGAGACTGCCTAATATTAGAGAGCTTGCATCACTCGGAGATACCCTCAATGATTTGATATATAAATCAGCCTTCTCTCCAGATTCTTGCTCTGGTTCTGGGACATACTGGTCATCAACATCCATTCACTATGTAACCTGTTCCTTATTTTGGGCATATCAGAAGGCATATCTTGTTTCTTTGCCATACGGATCAGTGTCAAGTGTTTCAAAGCTTTACGACGATTATAAGGTAAGATGTGTTAGAGGTGGGTATACCCCATTGAGCAATATTAAAATATCTGTAAATCCTTCCATTTTAAATTTTGGCTCTGTAGAAATAGGGAGTTCATTATCGCAAAATATCACAATCACAAGCACAGGCAGTGGTAATCTCATGATATATCCTATCTCAAGTCCTTCACTTCCATTTTCGATTACATATGATGGATGTTCGGGCCAGACACTCTCACCCTCAGCATCATGTATAATTACAGTAAGATTCTCTCCAACAACTGAAGGAACTTTCACAGGAATGTTTTCAATACCTTCTAATGATACAGATACCCCGATTGTGAGCATCGTGTTGAGCGGCATAGGTGTAGTACCATCTGCAGTCTTAACTGGAACTGTTACAGATTCATCAAAAGGACTGCCTTTACCCGCTGTTTCTGTAACAGTCACAGATTCACTAAA
Source organism: Thermodesulfovibrionales bacterium (assembly GCA_036822495.1). Taxonomy (GTDB): domain Bacteria; phylum Nitrospirota; class Thermodesulfovibrionia; order Thermodesulfovibrionales; family CALJEL01; genus CALJEL01. The sequence goes on along the minus strand of DAISHO010000031.1, from coordinate 295 downwards.
GACACAAACAACTATAACTGATGCAAACGGCATTTATGTACTAACAGGTTTAGCTCAGGGGAATTTTACCGTCACATTTGAAAAAACAGGTTATATTAAACAAACAATATACGGTACATTAATCCTCGGCCAGACCTTCACCCTTAATGTCCAATTGATTCCAATACCTCCTCTAACCATAACAATGACATCTCCAGTAGATGGCACTGTAGTAAGTTCCACTCCAGTAACAGTCTCAGGAAATGTGAGCAACAATGCACGGGTATATGTAAATGGCTTTCAAGCGTCTGTAAGC
>DAISHO010000030.1:0-11941 GCA_036822495.1 Thermodesulfovibrionales bacterium | reverse complement strand
AAAATAACAGGAGGGGGCAGTCGGAAAGAAGACCTCATTTAGAAGGGATTGCGACCTCCATTATTCATGTTTACCTCCTTAAAAATAATTTACGTCGGAAAGAAGACCTCATTTAGAAGGGATTGCGACATACCAAAAATAACAAGAAGAATCAACAAAATACGAATAGTCGGAAAGAAGACCTCATTTAGAAGGGATTGCGACGTCCCTATATCAGTAACTAAACTTACAATACATTTTTCAGTCGGAAAGAAGACCTCATTTAGAAGGGATTGCGACTTCAGCGATTGGCTGAAGTGACTTGAACTGGATGATAAGTGTTTTGAGCTCAATATGGATAGGCAAAGACTCTCAAAGCTTTACAACTGTCTTTCACTAAATAATCTTCTCTTATCAGCTCTTCTACCATTTCTATTTTTTCCCTAACATTTTTCTGTTTTTTATGCCAAGCTCCCTTCACTCCGAGGTGCAGGTTTTTCCTTTCCTGAGGTTTTGATACATATCCTGAAGATAGTTTATAATAATTGACCATGGAAAGGGTTTTGAGTGGAATGCAACCAAGTGGAAGGCTTCATCTGGGAAACCTCGTTGGAGCCCTGAGGAACTGGGTTCAGATTCAGGACAGGTATGAGTGTTTTTATTTTGTTGCTGACTGGCACAGCCTTACAACAAATTATCAGAATCCATCAGTAATCAAGGAGTACACAGAAGACCTCCTTATAAACTGGCTCTCAGCTGGTCTTGACCCTGAAAGGTCTGTTATCTTTATCCAATCAAAGGTTCTCGAGCATGCAGAACTCCATATCCTTCTGAGCATGCTTACTCCTCTTGGATGGCTTGAGAGGGTGCCTACTTATAAGGAAAAGCAGGAGGAGATAAAGGATAGGGACCTCAGTACCTATGGTTTTCTCGGTTATCCTGTTCTTCAGGCTGCTGACATACTCATTTACAGAGCAAGATATGTGCCTGTTGGGATAGACCAGGTTCCCCATCTTGAGGTAACAAGGGAGATAGCAAGGAGATTTAATTTTCTCTATGGAGAGGTCTTTCCTGAACCAGAGCCTCTCCTTACAGAGTTTCCAAAGGTGCCTGGTGTGGATGGAAGAAAGATGTCAAAGAGTTATGACAATGCCATATACCTTTCTGACCCTCCAGAGGTGGTGAGGCAGAAGATAATGACTATGATGACCGACCCTGCAAGAAAGAGGCGTTATGACCCTGGAAATCCTGAGCTTTCTCCTGTGTTTCAGCTCCACAGGATATTTTCTACAAAGGAAGAACAGGAGGAGGTTGCCAGGGGTTGCAGGACTGCAGGAATAGGCTGTATTGAATGCAAGCATGTCCTTTTGAAAAATCTCTTCATGATGCTTGAGCCAATATGGGAAAAGAGGAAGTACTATTCTGAAAGACCAGGCCTTTTAAGGGAGATAGCAGAGGAGGGTTCGAGACGGGCAAGGCTTGTTGCACAGGAGACGATGAAACTCGTAAGAGAAACAATGGGGATTAATCAGTAGGTGGCAGAAGAGTGAGACTGAGCCTCGGTTTTTCTCCCTGCCCGAATGATACCCTTATATTTTATGCCCTCACACAGAATAAGATAAATAGAGCTCCTTTTGTCTTTGACGAATTCATAGAGGATGTCCAGACCCTGAATGAGAGGGCCTTAAGAAAGGAGCTCCATATCACAAAGGTCTCTGTTGCTACCTATCTTAAGGTAAAGGGTGACTATGAACTCCTGAGCTCTGGTGGAGCTATCGGTAGAGGTTGTGGACCTCTACTTGTTACAGAAAGGATTGATAATATTAAAGAGCTCAATGGTGCAGAGATAGCAATACCCGGAAGGCTTACAACAGCCTATCTCCTTTTTTTATTCTTTATCAGAAGAACAATGAAGGATTTTTCCTTTCAGCCAAGATTTATGACCTTTGACAAGATAATCCCATCTATCAAAAAAGGTAATCTCAGGGCAGGCATTATTATCCATGAGTCGAGATTCACCTATGAGCTTCAAGGGCTGAAGGCCCTTGTTGACCTCGGTGAGTGGTGGGAGTCTGAGACAGGCCTTCCTGTCCCTCTTGGAGCTATAATAGCAAGGAAAGACCTTGGAGAGGAGATTATAAAAAAGATAGATTCATTAACCAGGGAATCTGTTATATACGGACTGAGCCATGTTGAGGAGGCCCTTCCTTATATCAGGAGATACAGTCAGGAACTCTCAGAAGATGTGATAATAAAGCATATCAGGCTTTATGTGAATGAGTTTACTGTTGATATGTCCCAGGAGGGCAGAAAGGCAATAGAAACCCTTGGAGGTATTGAGATATGAAGATACTTGTAACAGGTGCTGCAGGATTTATAGGCTGGAGGGTATCGGGGCTCCTTCTTGAAAGAGGTTATGAGGTTAAAGGTATAGATAATCTCAATGATTATTATGACCCAGCATTAAAAAGGTGGAGGCTTAAAGATCTATCAAGATATAAAAGATTCTCTTTTAAAAAAATCGATGTGGCAGACAGAAGGTCTCTAATGAGGCTTTTTAAGGAAAATAAATTCAATGCCATAATCCACCTTGCAGCAAGGGCAGGTGTGAGGGCTTCTCTGGAGGATCCCTGGGTATATCTCGAGACAAATACAGAGGGCACCCTGAACATCCTTGAGGGTGCGAGGACCTATAGAATTAAAAAGGTTGTCCTTGCCTCAACCTCAAGTCTCTATAGCTATGCTTCCATGCCTTTCAGAGAGGATGCTCCTACAGACAGGCCCCTTTCACCCTATGGAGCAACTAAAAAGGCAGCAGAACTTCTGGGATACACCTATCATTATCTTTATGGTATAGATGTAATAATACCGAGATATTTTACCGTCTATGGTCCAGCTGGAAGACCAGATATGAGTTATTTTAGATTTATAAAAAACATATACAATGGCCTTCCTATAACAGTCTATGGTGATGGAAGACAGAAGAGGGATTTCACCTATGTGGACGACATTGCAGAAGGGACAATAAGGTGTCTTAATCTGAAGGGCTATGAGGTCTTTAATCTTGGCAATGATAGACCTGTTGAGTTACTGTATCTGATAAATTTAATAGAAGAGGCCCTTGGTATGAAGGCAGTTATTGAATGGAAGCCAAGGCACCCGGCAGACATGCCTGCTACATGGGCAGATATTACAAGGGCAAAGACCCTCCTCGGATGGACTCCTCAAACCTCTCTTGAGGCTGGAATTATAAAAACAGTTCGGTGGTTCATGGAAAACAGGAGATTTTTGAAATAGAACCTGAGGCACCTATTAAAATGGATAGTGAGCGTATTCCCTGCGGTTTACCAAAACAGAAGTCTGACATCTGATTTCTGATATCTGAGCTCTGTGTGGCTTGCCACAAGGAATCTTCAATTCTACAGCCTGACACCTAAAGCCTCCTTCAGCCTATAGCCTACATTATATAGTTGTTAGTATCTTTATTCATACTACATTTTGGGCTAATCTAAAAATATTCGTTTTCCCCTTGACAAAGCCTCTTTTTTGTATTATATTGGTGGTAATATGTGGTATAAAGTGGAATAAATTTATGCCTGGTTTCTCAGGAAAATTTTACTACAACCTTGATGAAAAGGGAAGGGTGATGATGCCTGCTCCCTTCAGGGAGATCCTATCGGGTCATTATGGAGAGGGTCTTTATCTGACGAATGCACCTTTTGACAGATGCCTTCAAATTTATCCCAATGAGGAGTGGCAGAGGCTTCTTGAAAAAGTAAGGACCCTTCCAAAGAGCTATGAGGAGGTGAGGTATTTTATGAGAAGGGTGATTGCCTCTGCCACTGAGTGTGAGCTTGACAAACAGGGAAGACTTCTTATACCAGCAACCTACAGACAGGATTCAGGGATTGATGGAGAGGTTGTTATAGTGGGAATGGTGGATAAGATTGAGATATGGTCAAGGGATGAATGGGACAGGGTTGTTGATCCATCAAGGATAAATATCGAGACAGCAATAGATAGACTCGCGGGTCTTGGCCTATGATAACAGTAGAACTTAAAGATGAGCAATCATTAATTGAAGAGCCCTCCAGCTCTATTTTACCAGCTAATGGGGTATCTAAGGCATCCTTAGTGCATAGACCTGTCCTTGTAAAAGAGGTAATGGAGTTTCTGAAGCCATCAAAAGGTGGTGTTTATCTCGATGCAACAGTAGGGATGGGTGGTCATGCAGCTTATATACTTAAGGCTATTGAGGAAGAGGGTCTTCTTGTATGTGCTGACAGGGATGAGGATGCCCTTAAGGTATCAATGGAGAGATTAAAGACAAAGAATGCTATTTTTGTTAAGGCAAGTTTCTCTGAGCTTTCAAAGAAACTTAATGACCTCGGCATATCAGAGCTCGATGGTGCCCTCTTTGACCTTGGAGTATCCCTTTATCAGTTGAAAAGAGATGAAAGAGGTTTTGGCCTTTTCTCTTGTGGGAGGCTTGATATGAGGATGGACAGGTCAGGGAGGTTAACTGCCTGGGATGTTGTAAATACCTATCCTGAGGAAAGACTTTTAAAGATAATAAGAGAGTATGGAGAGGAACCCAAAGCAAGATTAATCACCAAGGCGATTGTGAGGCAGAGAGAGAAAAGTCCTATAAATACTCCAGGGGAGCTTGCAGAACTCATAGAGAAGGTGATAGGAAGGAGGGGAAAGATTCATCCAGCAACAAGGACATTCCAGGCCATAAGGATAGAGGTGAATAATGAATTAATAGAGATAGAAAAGGGGATCTCCACCATCTTTGAGATGCTGAAAAAGGGTGGAAGGCTCTGCGTAATTTCATACCATTCCCTTGAAGACAGGATTATCAAACATTTCATGAAAAAGATGGTATTGAATAAAAAAGCAGACCTTTTAACAAAAAAACCAGTCACTCCATCAGATGATGAACTTAAGACAAACCCATCATCACGGAGTGCAAAACTTAGGGGGGTGAGAAGGATATGATATATTCAAAAACAAGGAATGTGTTAAAATATTATGAATGGTTGTTGTTGTTTTTCTTGATTGTTGCTGGCCTCTTTACTATTATATGGTTAAGGTCAGCCGTCACAGCCCTTGAATATAATATTGCAAGTCTTGAGGAAACAAAAAGGGAGGTTCTTAAAGAAAGAAAAGAGCTTCTTGCTCAGCGGGCTTCACTCTCGTCCAGCCTTCGCGTTCATGAGATAGCTGTTAAGAGACAAGGTCTCGGCTTTCCCGATAGAAGATATATCAGCCTTATAAAAAGAAATGAATCACCTCAGGTTGTTTCAGTTGCAGGAACAATCAAACTTGATGAATTATTTTCAAATGATTTCAATTTTTCGCATAGATAATGACAAAACGGGCTGTAGTCCTAAATACAGTAATAACAATATGTTTTATTATTATACTCTTCAGGCTCTTTGACCTGATGATAATCAACCATGGAAGGTTAAAGGCAAGGGCTGAGAGGCAACATTATAAAAGAGAAAATAAGGAGGTTACAAGGGGCTTAATTCTTGACAGAAGAGGTAGAGAACTTGCCATAAATCTTGATGCTGAATCGATTTTCTGCAGACCTCATGAGATCGAGTCACCCAAGAGATATGCTAAAGAGTTGAGCAGGTATCTTGATAAAAAGCCAGATATTATCCTCGCAAAACTCTCCTCAAAATCAAGATTTTCCTGGATTGAAAGGTCCCTATCCACTGAAAGGGTTGAACCCCTAAAAAGGATGGGCCTAAAGGGCATTGGTTTTATGAAGGAGACGAAGAGATTTTATCCAAAGGGTTTTCTTGCCAGCCATGTCCTTGGATTTGTAAATATTGACCAGAAAGGGATAGAGGGAATTGAACTAATGTATGATTCCCAGTTGAGGGCAGTTCTTACAAAGGCATCATTGCTGAGAGATGCAAATGGTAAACCCCTCTCAGATGGGTTTGAGGAACGGAAGGGAAATAATGTAGTCCTTACAATTGATGAAGGACTCCAGTATATAGCAGAGAGTATCCTTGAAAAATCAATAGAGAGATGGCATGCAGATTGGGGAGTAATAATAATGATGGATCCCTTTACAGGTGAGATACTCGCCATGGCAGGAAGACCTTCTTATGATCCAAATAATTTTAAGGATGTATCTCCATCTGTAAGAAGAAACAGGGCGATTACTGATAGCTATGAGCCAGGCTCTACATTCAAGCTTGTTACAGCAATATCTGCCTTTGAGGAGGGTATTGTAGAACCAGAAACAAAGATAGATTGCGAGAGAGGAAAGATAAGGATTGGCAAAAAGGTCATAGAGGATGTTCATCCTTCAGGTGTGCTCACCTTTAAAGAGGTTATTGAGAGGTCATCCAATGTGGGGACAATAAAAGTTGCCCGGATGCTTGGACCTGAGAGGCTTTATCGTTATATAAGGCTCCTTGGATTTGGATCAAAGACAGGAATAGACCTTCCTGGTGAGGCATCAGGTTATATAAAACCACCTGAAAGATGGTCAGTTCAATCAATGGGTGCAATACCCATAGGCTATGAGGTGGCAGTAACCCCTCTTCAGGTGCTTAGGGCCTATGCAGCAGTAGCTAATGGTGGCTGGCTTGTGACTCCTCATGTTGTTTCAGCGATCACCGATCCTGATGGTAATCCTATTTATAGATTTAGATATAAGACCGAGAGGGTCTTTTCTCCAAAGACTGCCCTTATCATTAAGGATATCCTTACAGGTACGGTCTCTGAGGAGGGTACTGCAAGACTTGCTGGAGTAGATGGGAACTCCGTAGCAGGGAAGACAGGTACAACAAGGCTCTTTGATCCTGTTAAAAAGACATATTCTAAAAATAGATATGTGAGTTCCTTTGTAGGATTTGTGCCTGCCTCTAACCCGAAGATAACGGCTATAGTGGTCATCGGAGAGCCCAGGGGAGGATATTATGGTGGCACTGTTGCTGCTCCAGCTTTTAAGGAGCTTGCTGAGGCAACCCTGAGTTATCTGAGGGTACCAAGGGAGGATATAAGTGAAAAGGTTTTAAGACTTAATGGACATACTCAGGTATTAAGAGGAATACAGCATGAGGCTCAGTGAGGTTATCAGAGGGATTAGATTACTTAATAAACTATCTCATGATATCGAGATAAACCATTTATCCTACAATTCAAAGGATATAGACAGAGGGACTCTTTTTTTTGCAGTGAAGGGTCAGAGATTTGATGGTCATGATTTTATAAGGGACGCAATAGCCAGGGGTGCAAGTGGTGTAGTTCTTGAAAGACCTGAATTGCTTGAAGGGCTACCAGCATCTTCGGTATATCTTCTGGTTGAGGATTCAAGGTATGCCCTTGCCTTAGCCTCCAGTAATTTTTTTGGCAGGATTTCCGAGAAGATACCTGTTATTGGTGTAACGGGTACAAATGGAAAGACAACAACAACATTTTTAATAAAATCCATCCTTAAGACAGCAGGGATAAAGACAGGCCTTATAGGCACGATTCATTATGAGGTTGGCGATAGGATATTACCTGCACCTCATACAACACCTGAAGCTGTTGAATTCCAGTCTCTCTTAAAAGATATGTATGATGAGGGATGCAGTGCTGTTGTAACAGAGGTCTCCTCCCATGCCCTTGCTTTAAAGAGGGTAGATGGAACCATCTTCGAAAGGGCTATCTTTACCAATCTTACAAGGGATCATCTCGATTTTCATCAGGATATGGAGCACTATTTTCAGGCAAAGGCAAGGCTCTTCAGAGAGCTCCTTAAGAAGGGAGCCCCTGCTATCATTAACAGTGATGATGAGTATGGAAGGCTTCTCAGTTCCTCTCTGAGAGAGAAGCTTACATATGGGATTATATCAGGTGATGTAAAGGCAATCAATATAAATAATTCCATTAATGGTCTGAAGTTTCATATCACCTATCAGGGAAGATTATTAAGGATTGAGTCGCCCCTCACTGGACTTATAAATGTATACAATATACTGGCTGCTGCTACTACTTGCCTTTCAATGGGTATCTCTATCGATGTTATCCAGGAAGGCATAAGGATTGTTTCATCAGTCAAGGGTAGATTTCAAAAGATAGATATGGGACAGGATTTTCTTGTTATTATCGATTATGCCCATACACCAGATGCCCTTAAAAGATTGATTCTTACAGCCCGAGAGATACTTACTCATAAAATGGCTGAATCTCCTTCTGAGGGTAAGATAATTACAGTCTTTGGATGTGGTGGTGACCGCGACAGGGGTAAGAGACCCCTTATGGGAGAGATTGCAACAAAACTTAGTAATTTTGTCATTATCACGGACGATAATCCCAGAACAGAAGACCCAAATGAGATTATCTCTCACATACTTAATGGTGTTATAGGAGAGGATTATGTTGTTATCCATAACAGGGCAGAGGCGATAAGGCAGGCGGTGAGAATGGCTGAAAAGGGCGATATTGTTATCATCGCTGGAAAGGGGCATGAGGATTATCAGGAGATTAAAACGCAGAGGTTCTATTTCAGTGATGAAGAGATAGCAAGGATTGCGATTAGTGAGAGGTTAGGTATCCATGCTTCTACTTGATGAGATAATAAAGGCAACAGGAGGGAGGGTCTTGACTGAAGGGCCTTCTTCTTTTAAGTCCCTTTCTATAGATTCTCGAACTATCAAGGACGGTGAGATCTTCCTTGCCATTAAAGGTCAGAGGTTTGATGGTCATGATTTTATCGATGAGGCCTTGAAGAAATGCGATGGAGCAATCATAAATGAAGACTTCGGACTTAAATCTAAGGCCCTTATAGTGGGTGAACCCAAGACAATAATCCTTGTTAAGGATACCTTAAAGGCCCTTCAGGCCATTGCCACCTTTCTGAGAAAGGAGAGGATAAAGGTCCTTATAGGAATAACAGGCTCAAATGGAAAGACCACGACAAAAGAGATGCTCTCCCATATCCTTTCATATAATGCTTCTGTTATTAAGAACGAAGGTAACCTTAATAATGAGATAGGTTTACCCCTTTCGCTCATAAGGGAGTCATCAGGGCACGAGGATTTAATAGATTATGGGATATTTGAGATGGGTGCATCAAGACCCGGTGACATAAGACTCCTCTCAGAGATCTCGAGACCTGACTATGGTGTTATCACCAGTATAGGCCATGCCCATCTTGAAGGAATGGGCGGGATTAAAGGTGTCTTCAGAACAAAGACGGAGATAGGGGATTTTGTCAGGGTACTTTTCATTAATGGTGATGATGAAAAAAGGCTTGGCTCTCTTGGCATGAGCCTGCGAAAGGATTTAAGTTGTATAAGGTTTGGTCTTTCGGATGGATGTGATGTGAGGGCTTCAGAAATAGAACTATATGAAGGATATTCAACCTACATGCTTGATGTGAGACTGAAATTAAAGGATTTGAATCTAAAGGTTCCTGTAAGGCTTAATCTGCCAGGTATGGGCAATATATATAATTCCCTTGCCTCCATCTCTTTATCCCTTTACCTTGGCATACCCATCGAGATTGTAAAAAAGAACCTTGAGGGCTTCAGGGGTGTTAAGATGAGGCTTGAGATAAAGGAGAAGGATGGTGCAAGGTTTATAGTTGATGCCTATAATGCAAATCCTGATTCAATGAGGAATGCCATTCATGAGCTTATGAGGTTCCGCAAAACAAGGGCAATAGCAGTTCTTGGAGATATGCTTGAGCTGGGTCCTTATTCAGAGGCACTTCATAGAGAACTCGGCAGATTCCTCTATGAGGCAGGAGTGGATGTATTTATTGGGGTTGGACCTCAAATGAGATGGGCCTATGAAGAGTTTCTTTCACTATCCACGAAATCCTCAGGTTCTACGGTTAGAAAACAGGTTGAGGGTTTTATAACTGAGGATATCGATGTAGCAAGGCACAGACTTCATGCCATTATTAAGCCTCATGACACTGTCCTTGTAAAAGGATCAAGGCTGATGGCTATGGAACGAATACTGGAGGAGCCAGAGTATGCTCGGTGAGCTTCTTTATTCATTAAGGGATTATTTCTTTGGTTTTAATGTCTTCAAATATATTACCTTCAGGACAGCCCTTGCTGTTGTGACAGCCTTTTCAATTACCTACTTTACCGGTCCATATATAATTGAGAGATTAAGAAGGCTTTCATTCACCCAGGTTATAAGGGATGATGGTCCAAAAAGTCATCTCACAAAAGAAGGCACTCCAACAATGGGGGGCATCATGATCCTCTCATCTACCGTTATAACCATGTTCCTCTGGAGTGATATGGGTAATAAATATGTCCTCCTTGTGCTTCTTGCACTTGTTGGATTTGGAATTATAGGATTTTATGATGATTATCTCAAGGTAATAAAGAAGAATCCCAAAGGTCTAAGGGCATGTAAAAAATTTGGTGCTCAGATAGCCCTTGCAACTATTATATCCCTTATCCTTTATATGAATCCTGAAGACCCTTATAAGACTATGCTGAGCGTTCCATTCTTCAAGAAATTGCTATTTGATCTTGGTTTCTTTTATATACCCTTTGCCATATTTGTTATAGTTGGTTCAAGCAACGCAGTCAATCTCACAGATGGTATAGATGGTCTTGCTATTGGTCTTGTAGCAATAGCTGTAATTGCCAATGGTGTTCTTGTCTATATTGCAGGCCATGCAGGGCTGGCAAAGTACCTTCAGGTCCTTTATCTGAAAGGTACAGGCGAGCTTACTGTATTCTGTGGGGCCCTGCTTGGGGCAAGTCTCGGTTTTCTCTGGTTTAATGCCTATCCCGCTGAGGTCTTTATGGGTGATGTTGGTTCCCTCAGTCTTGGCGGGGCCCTTGGAACCCTTGCTGTTATAACAAAGCATGAGATAGTCCTTGCTGTTGTAGGTGGGATTTTTGTTATGGAGACCATATCCGTGATCCTTCAGGTGACCTCTTATAAACTTACAGGGAAGAGGATCTTCAAGATGGCACCAATCCATCACCATTTTGAACTTCTCGGATGGAAGGAACCAAAGGTGATAGTGAGGTTCTGGATAATCGGTATAATGCTGGCCCTTTTGAGCCTTGCAACATTAAAGGTAAGATAGGATGGACAACCTGACAGGCAGAAAGGTACTTGTAGTGGGGCTCCAGAGGAGTGGCATCGGGGCATCACTTCTTTTAAGGAGACTTGGTGCAATGATAAGGGCGACAGATGTAAAGTCCTTCAAAGACCTTGAGGCCCTTCACGGGAAGGAGATAATGGAACTTCTCAAATCACAGGGGATTGAGATAAAAGCCGGTGGACATGATGAGAGAGATTTTCTGGAGAGTGAACTTATAGTTATAAGTCCTGGTGTGAATACCGATATGCCCCTTCTTGTAAGGGCAAGAAGACAAGGTATAGATGTGATAGGTGAGCTTGAGCTTGCCTATCAGGTAATAAGAAAAGGGCTTACACCAGTTCCTTACAACACCCCTTTTTATGCAGTTACAGGAACAAATGGTAAGTCTACCGTCACGACCCTACTTTATCTCATGCTTAAAGAGGCGGGAATTAATGCCCGTATATGCGGAAATATAGGAAAGGCCATCACCATGGATATTATTGAGATTATGGATGGTAGAGTCGAGATACCAGAGGCTTTCGTAGTTGAGGTATCAAGTTTTCAACTTGAGACAATAAAGGGATTCAGACCTGCTATAGCCACAATCCTCAACATCACACCAGACCATCTTGACAGGTACAGATCACTGGATGAATACAGAAATGCAAAGGCCCTGATAGGAGCCAATATGACTGATGAAGATAGATTGGTTCTGAACAGCGATGATGAGGAGATCTCAAAGGTTATAACACAATTCAGGTCCGAAAGATATTATTTCACCAGAAAAGTTCCTTCACAACATTTTCAAGGAGCCTGGGTTGAGGATCCTTTCGGATGAGCTTCCAAATGAGGGTTTCAGAGAGGACGGCGATATCCTCTGCT